>NZ_JBHSAB010000029.1:0-173561 GCF_042649825.1 Legionella dresdenensis
CTTAAATAAATTTAATCTGTAAATACATTAGACAATGCTACATGTCAAAATTAAATGGAAATAGTACTAGTTAGTTTGGCAAAAAACTTATAAATTCCTTCTGTTTGACGATGTTCACTTACTAAAAAATAATTAGTGGATATGCCATCTGATTTTTTATTTTTCCATTCATTAATAATTTCTTGTGGAGATTTTTTACCATACTGGTCCATTAGCATACTATTCAAATCGCAAAGTGCTCTAATTTTTTTATCTTTAAGATTATCCCGATCAAAATTGCTCTCTTTAAGCCTACTCATGTGCTCAGTTATATCATGAAGTTTTTGAGTATAATTCATAGGTACTTGAGTGTCAGATATAAAGTTTATTTGATTGTCACTTACCCGTTTAAACAAGTCCTCGGTAGATAATACACTGTTTATCTTAGAACATGTTTTGTGGATTTCTGAGGTTGTAAGATTTAGCTTATAAAATTGATAAGCTTGACACAAGACACTAACATAGTACTCTTCTATTCTAGAAATATAAGTATTTTTGTTGCTTAAACTAAGCTTGGGTAAATCCAATTCTTTAATTATTTGATGAGCTAATTGCTGAATTTGTTCGGGAGCTGTAATGTTATCTGGAAAACGAACCTCCCTAAAAGCTAATACTAAATCTGCAATATTTTTATCTGACAATGCTTGAAGATAGGTGCTCTTAAGTTTGTCGGCTAGATTTTTAATTGATTCATTTAAACTCATAATATTTTCTATAATAAAGTCAAGATAACATTATTGTACTATATTAATGCATAAAGAGTTAAACGTGGTCAGATAGATTAATTTTCACTAAAATATTTATTTGTTTATTATTTAGGGGTCCTGTGGAAGAACCCCTATTAGGAATCATTGTTTATACCTTATGATTTAAGCACCATTGTCAGACTGCAGTATACCCTAACCTGACGTCAGGCAAAGGCTTCAAAACACTGTCAGAAAAATATGCTTTTATCATTTGTTGACAATTTATCACAAACGTCATAGAGTTCAACCTGACATTTTTCATAAAGGAAGCACCGTGAGTGGAAAACGCGTAGGCTATATTCGGGTTAGTAGCTTTGATCAAAATCCGGAACGTCAGCTAGATGGTATTAAACTTGATAAAACCTTTATTGATAAAGCCTCTGGAAAAGATGTTAATCGACCCCAGCTTGAAGCCCTACTTGCCTATGTTCGTGATGGCGATACCGTTGTTGTCCATAGTATGGACCGGCTTGCCCGCAATCTCATTGATTTACGCAATTTAGTCAATGATTTAACAGCTAAAGATGTCAGCGTTGAATTTATCAAAGAGAATTTAACTTTTAGTAGTGATAATTCACCAATGGCTATTTTACTTCTCTCGGTTATGGGTGCTTTTGCCGAATTTGAACGTGCCCTGCTGAAAGAGCGGCAACGCGAAGGGATTGAGCTCGCGAAAAAACGTGGCGCTTATCCCGGACGGAAAAAGATTCTGTCTGATGAACAGGTTCAAGTATTAAAAGATAAGATTGCTAGTGGTGCCAAAAAAGCACATGTGGCCAGTGAGTTGGGTATTAGCCGGGAAACATTATATCAATACTTAAGAGCCGGTACTATTTAAATGAAATGGGAAGAGTTAAAAGCTGCTGGTGTTATTGAAATCGACAATCAATCATTTTCGTTAATCCATTTACAGGACAAGGTGTATCGATACACTATCGATGCTATTGGTAGCCATTCTCAATTATTTTTTGAAGTCCTTGTGCAATACAGTAGCCATTGCATCACGGAGGGGCAAAAGCGACATGAACCGCCTATAGAAAAACCTGATTTATATGATGATCGTCATGTACCGCGTGTATTTTCTCCTGAACGTTATAAACTTTCACTGCTTTTGCCCGATGTATTTACTACTTTTTTAATGAGAACCTGTTATTTTACGGGTTATGATAATTGGTTAACCATTGAAATTATTGATGAGCAAGGAGTGAACCGTGATTATGAAATTTATTTTAGAGTTCACCAGGAAACAAGCCGATTCCTTAGGCTTTATGTAGAAAGCGCCTATGTTCGTTCTGAGGAAAATATGAGCCGAAAACCTAAGCATTTTACTCGTCGTGAGAAAGTTAAGGCAAAAACTTTATTAACGAAAAAATTAAGGAAGGAGTCGTTGTTTGCACCGAGGCGGAAGTAAATATAGAAAAAGCCCAATAGGGCTTTTTCTCTCGGGTACGCTTAAATATTTCAGCACGGCTGAAACCGGCTAAGCCGGCGGTCAATGGACATCACTTTAAAAGCAACCCCGCACATATCCATCTATATATAGTTTAATAGGTTTGTATTAATTTGTAAAATATTTCTCCAAAAAAAATTTAACAATAATTCAGCCTAATATTTATAATTAATAAAAACCGCCCTTTTGTCTCCTAAATCGATTAATAGAAACGGTTGCCTACTAACTATTGTTTAGCGATTTAAAAGACGCTCTAAAGGGGGTTAAAATGAATGTCTATCAATTTATAAATTAATAGACATCCAACTTGGCTATAATTAACATAAGGAGTTGAGAATAGGACAGATGAAATGGATTTATTTGAGAATGCTATTGCCGCTATCCAAGTTGGAATAGAGGACTTTGAGTCTACGGATGAGAGAAGAGCCTTATCGTCAGTAAGAAATATTTTTTCAGGACTTGTGTTGTTGTATAAATCAAAATTATGGGAACTATCTCCACAAAATGATGAATATCTTCTAATTAAAACCGATCTGTTATATCAAATTCAAGATGATCGTGTTTTTGTTTCATCAAAGAAGCCGAAAGACAGGCCAGGAAAAACGGTAACTATTCATCAAATACAAGAGAGATTTGATTCTTTATGTATAGATGTAAACTGGGAGTTGTTTGATAAACTAAAAAAAGAACGAGATAATATCGAGCATTTCTATAGTTCTCGCGATAATTTGTTGTTACGCAATACTGTTAACGATGCTTTTTCCCTAATATCCAGTTTTATTGAAAGTCACCTTGAACTAGATGTTAAAGAAACTTTGGGGCAAGAATATTGGCAAGCTCTCATAACAAATAAAAATGTATATAATGCCGAAAAAGAAAAGTGCGATAGATCAATAGAGAGCATTGAATGTAGCTTTGATTGGGTAAAGCCTTATTTAAATAAGATTACTTGTGAATTCTGTGGTTCTGATCTGGTTTCTATTTCAGAAGGTAGTCTATATGAGTTCAACTGCGTTGAGTTGAAATGCAGAAATTGCGATAAGTCTATCACAGACATACCTGGGTATGTTGTGAATATGATTGCTAGAGAGCGTTTTGATTTTGAAGCTTCAAAATTAGGTTTGAGCGATATTGCTATTTGTCCTTCTTGCAGTGAAGAATGTTTTGTAAAAGGCGAAAATGTATGCATAGCCTGCGATTATGAACCTGATAACTTAGTCTGTCGATATTGTGAAGCGGAAACAGATATTGAAGATTTAGATGATAGCTCGATTTGTGGCTACTGCAACCACCAACTCTCCAAAGACTAGGCGTTACAAAATTCAAGGAGTAAAGATATCCATTAAGTATATAAATTGCTCAACACTGATAAATTAACTCGATTTCTTAACGAATTTCTTGTTGATCTTTCGTTGCTCAAGGAAGCAGGGTAAGGAGTAATAAAAACCCTCGTTTATTTAACCGTGCCTCGAATCCCGGAATATTATGAAATTAAACTATACTTAAATTTAAATGTCTAAATGAAAAGGAATTGATATGACTAAATACCAAACCGTATATGAAGACGAGTTAGACACTTTCATAAAGATATGCCATGAAGAAGGATATGATCCAAACGAATTCAATTTTAATGAACATAATGTTCAAAATCCTAGTAGCATTGGTTCGGTTTATGGAAAGGTAACAATATCGAGAAATGGAAAATCTAAAACCTACAATACAGGAAATGGAAGTAGTTGGAACGCTGACTTTGAAAATGATCTAAAAAACAAATCATTTGATTGATGATTCAAATCAGATCATAAGGAAACTATTGTGGGTAATAGTAAGTTCAAAATTTTTCTAAAAGAAAGCTCTAACCAGAATCATGACTTATCTTGGTGGTTACAAGAAGAAAATCAAGAGAATAAAGCTGATGTTTTTGTTCCTTCGAAAGAGTATTTAGCCTTTACGCTTAAAGAACTTCAACTTATTGATGGTTTAGAGATAAGCACCTACTTTGATGAAGAAAATAAAAATGACAGAGATGTAACCAAAAGACAAGGTGTTATTCTTGCAATAATGAATATTAAAAAGGATTATAATAATCGCCAAATTATAATGTTTGGAAGTGGTGGTGAAATAAATGAATATAATCTTTATATCAATAAAATTGAAAACCCAAATGAAAATCCGATATGTACTGTAAAAGATAATTATACGGGAAATGGCTTAAATATTCGCCTTACTTTAATGCCTGCACAATTTGATTATATTGCTGGTCTAATAAAAATTAATCGGTTGGAAAGGTTAGAACTAGAACTATTAGAGCCACCAGGATTTTATTCATCACCTAATTCAGATTTCATTAAGGTGTTACCTAATTCAAAAGAGCTTGAAGTAGTTACACCAGAGAATTGCAAAATAAAACCTCCACGTTTAGGAAAATCATATTTTACTATATACGCCTATCGTCATGACAACCTAACTAAAGTTACCGAGGAAAACGCTTCCTTAGAAAAGGAATATGAGAAATTCCCTGAATACAAGGAAATTCTCGAAAAAATATTGAATCGGCTTGATAGTCTTGAAAAATATGTAGGTCTTCCGCTATGGCTATTCGTGGGTGCATTTTTTGGGGCATTCATTATGCCATGGATAATAAAAGTTGGTTCTGTTATAAAAGAAATCATTTTCAATTTTTTTTCTTAATTACCTCATCATTTAAGCCCAGCTACAATGTCCTATCATGAGTTATGGCTTGGTCAAAAAGGGAATTTGCTTTTTAACGAAATCTTATACATCTCAAACTATTTATTTTTATCTACGCATCAAAACTAAAAAATCATAATAATTTAAGTAATATGCAAACTGTTTAGGTTAGATAAGAGACGTTATCTAGCTCAAAGTAGAAGCCCTTCCTAATTACGGGTAAATGTGTATAGTAAAGAAATAAATTAGAATGAAAAATAATAATATTTTTTTACCAAAGTCGGTTGGCCGTTCCATTACTTCCCTAGCCCCTCTTATTTTAAAAAATAAGAGGAACTTTTCAGCCTGCGCTGCATCAAGGCTTGCATCTACGTCGGCTGTCTTAAGCTGGAATAAAACTAAACTCCAAATTTTCTAGTTTCTGGCTCATCTTGTGTAATTCCTGTGAGAGGAGTATTACCTTTTTGTTTTCCCTGTGAAGGAGTAAGAATAGGAGGAAAATGTGTATTATCGAGCATCATCTCATTCAATGAGTCTTGCGGGTTCCCAAGCATTTGCATTGACGCTAGAGGCCTAACTTGCGCTACATTTTCAGCTGATGGGTTAAACTCTAAACCTGAACACCATTGAATGATATTTTGTATAAATTGAGGAAGGGAATGTAAAAATTTCCAGATTAAGCTTGTTTTTCTATATGTATTTACAGCTGCAAAAAGATGAGCTTGTGCGCTAGTGCGTTGTTCATTGTTTCCAGCTGTAGTTTTTTTTAACATTGCCTTTATTTCATTTAATGACGCTTTTTGCACAATGTCTTTGGCAAGCTGAGTCGGGTTATCACACCCTTCTACTAATACTTTGATACCTGTATGTAAGCATATTTCTTTATAGGACTTTATTAATACTACTCTCCGTAGCTTGTCATATATTCCTTCACTAACCCCGTTTGGTAGCATAAGCCCTATTCCAGGACTGTTAAAAAAGCCTCTTGGAGAAAGGAGGTTTCGATAAGATGGAATCCCTATATCAGATATATCTAAAAATAAGCTACTATTATTGCGGATCACTCTTTCAATAACTGGTATAATGATATTTTTATTTTTAGTAAGGCACGCGAGCAAAATAGTGCTGGCTTCAAAATGAGTATGTACCGTGATAGGCATTCTAGCATCTTGAATCGGCGGAGTACTGTCTCGGCCAAGCTTCGCAGCTTTTTTAACTGACTCTACATTTTGTGTGTATATAGCTTGTAAATAAGCTTCCCTTTGAGGTGTGCTCATAATAATCTCCAACATTGAGTATTCTATAGGATCGTTTAAAAATGTACTTACTTGTTAGGCTGTTATTTTGTACTGCGCATATATGTTTAAATATTGTACCATGTGATCTGTATTTTGCATATAGCAGGTATTGATTAGCTATAGATATTTCTCTTTGAAATATCTCTGCCCATTACCACCGGCCTTTTCTTTAGTATTAAAATATTTAATCCTATGTTTTGACAAGAATAGGATGATGACCAACTCACTACATTCTTAAATATCTATCTTTTAATGGCTTTATAATAATTTGATTTGAATATGAGTTTTTAATAAATAAGACTTTTAAAAAGATGTTTATTATTAAGGATGTATTAAAATTAATCTAAATCAGTTTTCTAGTATCAAAAACGGTCGTTTTCTAATAATTTCAATTATTGAATTATTTCTGGCCAATAGCATTGTCGGATTTAAGGCTATTAAATAATCCCTTAAATCGATTGCCCCTTTTAATTTCGCTTTATGCCATCAATTCCTCTATAGAGTCTAGAGATTATTATGAACCCAAAGTCTTTCCAGTATTATTAATGTTTAATTCTTCAAGGAAAGGTTTTATGTTTTTATAAACCTCTTTTAATTTTCCTTGTCCAAGTGCTTTAGCATGTTTTTCTTCAAGCTCTAATATTGACATATCACCATTTAGTGCTTTCTTTATATCATTAACCGCCGCCTCTTTCTGGTTTAGCGAGCATCCACCAAAAAACCTATCTAAACGGCCGATATATTGTTCTGGAGTAATGGATTTACGAGCAATTAAATAATTATCGACCCAACTATTATACTCTTCTCGCTTAGAAGTAATTGCTTTATTAACTTCCTTGGAAATTAATGGCTTAAGCGGATGCGTAAATATATCATCTACATTTGTTCCTTCTTTAGCACTGGTTTCAAGATAAGAAAAACCCTTGCTCTCAGCAAAAGCTTGTGCTCTTTTTGCTGCAACCACTCTTCGGTTTTCAATATCGATTTTAGCCCCCACCACTATTATTTGGCACCCTTCAGAAATTAAGTATGCTTCTTCGGCATATATCTCTTCTATCATTTCAAAACTTTTAGCATTGTTAACATCAAATACTAAGAAGATTGCATCTGCTTTTCTCATTATCGCATTTTTGGCGCTTCCCCATTTGGAATTTACATAACCAAAATCATAAATATTTAAATTTGCAATGCTTCCCTGGCAGGGTATTTTATGTTTGACTGGGTCGAAATTAAATTGAGTATGCTTATTTTGATTAGAAAAAGATTTTTTTGTAAATCGCTCAATTATCGAACTTATTCCCGTGCCTGCTTGGCCTAAAATAGCATAATTAAATGTGTAAGAACTTGAATTTGATGGTAGCTCAGGCTCTTTAATATTAGTTTCATTCTCCCTTTTCCAATTATTGAGTTTTTCTTCAAATTGCTTGACTGGGCTAAATTTTTCGCCTGGTAAAAGCGCTGATTCATCAATAATCACCGAGCTATTATTAACAACAACGTTTACTGGATTATTAATAAGTTGTCCCGTACGAAAACATTTAAACTCTTCAGGAATTGTCTTTTTGGTCATCGCTATTGTCAAAAAGTAATTATGGTGTAATTATAACACAATTAGATTGATGTGTAATCTTGTATTGCTTTAAAATTAACAAGCTCAACATATTTATGCAAAATGCTCATTAAATATGATTTAATCCGAATTAGTTTTATTGCCGATAAGTGGGTTAACCAGGCTTAATCGTAGGATTTTGCGTCAGGGCGCGAGTTCCGGAGCGCAAGCCCATCGAAGACAGATACCGCACAAAAAATGGATGATGTATAGTAATTACGCCATCTCAGGCAGTAACCGCTGCAGAAAACGTGCGCCCAAAATCATAACGAATGCGAATGCTAAGGTAATCAGTCCTATCCCGAGAAATACTTTGGTGTACAACATCAATGATTCCATTCCAGGCTGCGTATTACTGGGCAACGCCGTAAGCGAGGCAACCCAGGCGCCTATAAAACCGGCAATAGCGGTAGTCAGTAACCACATGCCCATTACAAAGCCAGCAATATGCCTGGGCACCAATTCTGCAACCATCGCCAAACCTAAAGCCGAAACCAAAAGCTCGCCTGCGCTCTGAAACAAATAACTGGCAACCAGCCACCAGGGTGAAACCAGCCAGTTTTCATTATGATAAAAACGAGCGAAATACAACAGGGTAAAACTGATGCCGCAACACAACATGCCGGCAGCAAATTTGTAGGCAATAGGAAAACGTATACCATTTTGGTCAAGCTTTTTATAAAACCAGGCCAGTACCGGACTTAAGGTGATTATCCAGATAGGATTAAATGCCTGGTAGCTCTGAGGATCAAGCGAAATACCTAATATTTCGGGATGGACATTATTAACCGCAAATAAATTGAGTGACGTGGGCATTTGCTGATAAAGGGTAAAAAAAGCCACACCTTCTACCATCAATACCAGTGCAACAATCATTTTAGCAACGTCTGCCCTGTTTTCAAAACGCATGTAATTAATATACATCAACAAAATGGACACACTAATCAACCACAGCAAGAGCCGGGCTATGGTGATATGGGACAGCAAATAAGCAGCTGCCACGGTAGCGGCAGCGATTCCCAGAAATACAATGATCCAACCGGCTGCTGAAATGGATTTATGATCGCTGGCAGTAGGAATAGCGCGTGCATATTCGCGCTGGAACCAGTAATTGGCAATTCCAAGAACCAAGCCAACGAAACTCAGAAAAAAAGCATAGAAATAGCCATAATTTGCCGCGAGCGCAGGCCCCGCTAATAGCGCGCATGTGGAACCAAGATTAATAGCCATGTAATAAAGAGTAAAACCACTATGCAAGCGCGGATCATTTTCCTGATAGCATTTGGCAAGCAAGCTTGAGGGATTGGCTTTAAATAAGCCATTGCCGACACAGATTAATCCGAGGGCATAATACACTTCACTTTTACCGGCAAGAGCCAAGGACAAATAGCCTGCAGCCAGGGTAAACAACCCCAATACCAGCGTCCGCCGTGTTCCCAGCACTTTATCGCCCAGATAACCGCCCACGGCAATCAAACCATATACCAGAGCAAAAAACGCACCGGAGGCATAATAAGCCTCGGCTTCACTCATCCCGATGAAACGAACAAAGTAAAGCACCAGAATGCCTTGCACGGTGTAATATCCAAACCGCTCCCAGATTTCCAGCATAAAAATCATCTGAAAAGCACGTGGCTGATCTTTAAACAAGGCCAACATACGATATTCCATTTTCAGTAGGGATTTTATCAGGTTATCCAAGTTGCGGCTGGAATTCAATATGTTGTTTATTAATGGAAAAATGCGGAGGTTGGGTCGTTTGATCCAACATGGTCCTATTCATCATCTTTTGTTGGGTTAAACGACCCAACCTACGGGCATGGCCATTAAATGAAGGAATCCGTCTCTCAGGTCGGCGCTTTACCTTATTTGATGGATGGATCCCCGCCTTCGCGGGGATGACAAATTTTCTCGGAGTACTGCCGGGCGTTTTCAATACTCTTGTCATCCGCGGTGCCTGGTGAAGAGAACAAAGGCCGCGAACTTATGCCTTGTGGTTCTTGCCTGTATTTCATATCAGTTCCTTGCTTGTTTTGTAAGCTATTCATAATAAGAGGTACTGATTCACCGCCGTCAAAGCCGGGTTCCTCCGGTATCTCGTCATCTACATTTTCAGATTGTATTCCCTCTTTTCTTTTAAATTTCTCGATAAAATAAGGCACAGAGAAGGCCAGCACGCCATATATAATGCCGGCTGCGGCACTGCCGGCCAGCATGCCAAGCCCAACCGGAGGCATGAAAAATATTAACACCAACGAAGTCAGCGCCAGCGTAGACAGCAATATTCCAGCACTGCGATTAATTAATTGCCCAAGGCCTCGCTTATCGATTTTTTGCTCATAAATATATTTTTGATCATGCAAAGTTTGCAGGGTAGCAAGCTGTTGCTGATAATTTTTGTGCAACTGCTCTATTTTTTCTATAAGCGCAGGATCTTTTGTCGTTGCGAACTCATTCTCCAGATCTAAAGCCTTTTGCCTTAATTCATCAAGACGCGCCTCCTCCTCTTGAAGCTGCTGTTCTACTTTCTTGAGACCATGCCGATTTTGCCGGCGGAGATAAAAAAAGCGCCCGAGCGTATACAGGTTAACAGCTAAAGCAAGAGCGGCTCCAGTGACGGCAAGCGGTAACGATACCGCTGGCACCGCAATAGAAACAGCTCCCAAGGCCAGCAACACGCCGGCATAGAGCCATTGTGCGTTTTTTGATAAAGAAACCGGCGATTTTTTTCCAAGCACAAAAGAGGCGATATAAATTGCCGGAATACGGAGGAAATCCAAAGCAGCGAGAGCAATAGAGCCAAACTGAAAACCACGTACCGCTTCTTTCATGGGGGCCGTGGGAACCCCTTGCAACTCATACAATTTGCCTATTGCTGTCCCGGTACCATCCATTCCATGCAGCAATGAACTGACAAAAGGAATTTGTTTAAGAGCACTAAGTATTGCGGTATCTTTGGTTTTTTTATTCGGCTTAAAAGTTACAGGGCGCTGAATATCTTTAAGCATTTGCAGAAGACTCTGCTCATGTGCAGATGCAGCCTCAGGTATTACAGAGTGGTTCTGCTTTGGTTCATGCGCCATTTCGTCTCGCCTTTTGTACTCTTTGCTTCTTTATATAGCAAGTATAGCTTACAAAGCAGGTTGGGTAGTTTGCTCCAACATTTCTTTTTTCTACCAGCTTTTGTTGGGTCAAACGACCCAACCTACTCTGAATTTTCTTGCCATGGCTTCCCTGATCCGGCTATAGTCAAATAATCTTTTCTAACTTGCTGAATTAATGACGAAAAAAGCGCTTTATCTCGCTGGCGGTGGTGCTCGTGGTGCTTATCAGGCTGGAGTGCTGAAAGCTATCAGTAATCTGCTTGGAACAAAAAATATACCGTTTGCAATGATCAGCGGTGTCAGCGTCGGCTGCATTAATGCCGCGATTCTTGCTGAAAATGCCCATGACTTTGCGTCAGGAACGGATAAATTGGAAGCCTTGTGGAGCGAAATTCATTGCCAGCAGGTTTTCAACTCCAGCAATACAGCCTTAAGCGCATCGGTGTTGCGAAATGTAGGCTCGATATTGATGAAGCAACGGCAATCCGGGCATTTGCTGGATACATCGCCGTTGAAAAAACTGATCGGCCAGGCTATTGATTTTCAGGCTATTAGCAAGAACATCAAAGAAGGCTATCTGGAAACAGTGGAAGTGCTCAGCAATTGCTATGAAACCCAGCAGACGATCTCGTTTTATCAGCATCATGAGCCGCATTTTGAAGACTGGAGTTATCCTCGTCACATCAGCAAGCGGGTCGATCTGGAGGAAGATCACATACTGGCCTCAAGCGCCCTGCCATTATTCTTTCCGACGGTGGCTATCGATGGCCTGCATTATGGTGATGGCAGTATGGGACTGGTATCGCCTTTGCGAGGCGCTATCCGGTTTCAGGTGGAGAAAGTACTGATTCTGGGAACCCGGCATTTACCTGTTTTTGCTGATCCGGCAACGTTACGCAACGGCGAAATCGGATTTGCCCATATTTTGGGTAATATGCTTAATGGATTATTCCTGGATAACCTGGACCGCGACATTGAAATGGTTAACCGGATGAATGAAATTTCTCATTTAATTTCACTGTGGAAAAAACGCCGCTCGCCATGGCGGCCTGTGGAAACGTTATATTTACGCCCCAGTATGGATATGGGCGCGATTGCTCAGGCACAATATAAAAGCATGCCAGCCCTGCTGCGCTTTTTACTCAATGCCCTTGGCGCCAAAAGCCGTTCTGGCGATCTGGTGAGCTTCCTGTTATTTGAAAAAGAATTTACCCGCGAACTTTTTCAACTCGGCATCAGCGACACCATTGCCAATCGTGAGGCCATCCTTCAGTTTTTTGATGATTGATTCAGAAAAGCAAGCACAGGCCGGGTATCTGGTTTGAAGCCATGCCAGATATAAAATGCTTCCGCCGCCTGTTCTACCAACATCCCCAAGCCATCATAAACCTGACAGCCATGACGTTTGCCTAAAGTAACAAAAGGCGTTGGCTGGCCAATACGGTATGCCAGATCATAACAAAACGGTTGTTGCTCAAACACCGTTTCCGGCAACGCCAAATCTTGTTCATCAAGGCTTGCGGAAGTCGCATTAATAATTAACTGATAGCGTGCCAGGCTGTTAAATTCAACGCTTTCAGCGCTGGCAAATTCTACGGCAAGTTGTTCAGCCTTATGGTAAGTACGGTTGGTGATTGTCAATTTCGCCAGTTGCATGTCCAATAATGCCGGAATAATCCCCCTTGCCGCTCCGCCCGCACCAATAATTAACACGTGTTTATTTTTAAGATCAATATATTGCGTCAGATCACGTATCAGGCCGACTCCATCGGTATTATCGCCATGAAGCAGGCCATCTTTCAGCCATAACGTATTGACAGCCTTTGCTTTCAGGCAGCGTTCCGTTTTTATGTCAGCCGTGGCATATGCACGTTGTTTAAAAGGCAAAGTTATATTTAATCCCTTGCCTTGGCGGTTAAAAAAATCCGATACTATAGTTTCGAAAGCCGAATCATCGCTAAGAATCTTGTCATAAGTTAACTGGATCGCCGCCTGTTCAGCAAAACGTTGATGAATAAAGGGAGATAAACTATGGGCAACCGGATTACCCACCACAGCAAATTGATTAGTCATTTTCTACTGGTTTCCGTTATCGCGTTAATGATGATGCTGAACGGTGCTTGTTTTGCCCAGACCTTGCCGATTAACGTTTATTTAAAACTGTCGCCGCATAATCGCATAAGCGAACAGATTACACAATTTGGCCGGAAACTTGAACAAACATATGGCGATGCAATTACGCCTTATATCAACCGTTATCCAGTCCATATTACTCTTTATCTTACCAGATACGATGCCAGAAACCTTACAAAAATCATTGCAAGGGTAAAAAATCTGGCCGGACAACAACCACGTTTTACTATTACCACAACAGGTATTGAATTAAACTCACATCTTTACGCCAGTCTGGCTGTCAAAAAAAACCCGGTTTTACAGCACTTGAGCAATCGAATTGTCATGTCGCTTTCGCAATTACGTGATCATAAGACTCAACTGCCATCGTGGACACGAGGCAATCCTGAAAAAACGGCTTCATTTTCCCGTTATGGCAGTCCTAATACCTTTGATTGTTTTGAACCTCATATTTCCCTGTTTGATGGTAATCGAGCAGATAAAGCGATGTTTCAGAAACTTACTGCGTTTATCGCGCAGTATAATATGCAAAATGAGAGTGTTCAGGTTACGGGTATTGGTGTAGGGATTGTAAACAGGGAGGGGCAGATTGTTAAAGAGTTGTTGAGTGTTGAACTGGGAAAGAATTAGAAGAGTGTTGGGCTTTACAGCCCAACCTACGCTAAAATCATATAAACCCCTGTAGGTCAATACCCAGTTCGCGCGCCCAAATAGTCGCCAGGGCCTTGGAATTCCGAATCAAATGACGCTTCTCGTGCAGGCTCTGCTTTTACTCTTTGATTAATCTGATAAATATTTAATTTTCTCAGAGCCTGAAGGGTATTTTCATCTACACTGCGGGCGCGATAAGGAGTTGCATCTGGGGCGCAAAACTGGAGATCATATTTTCCATCCTTTTTAACAGCATTTACCATCATATTTTCGTAATCCTGATGATGCAGCTTTCTAAATTTCTGACACGTCATTTTTTTCTGGGAATCAAGCTCTGATTCTAATTCCAGCTTGTTAATATCCGCCATTGTTTCTTCAGCTTTTTTATGAGCCATGGCATATACACCATAGGTAACCGGTAATGTAATTAAAACGGTAGCCAGGGATAAAACATAACGTAAAGGGGTAAACAATACTTTACTGAATGGAATTAGCGATTCCAGGGTAAACGGAATAAACAAAGTGATATAGTCATAAATACCCATACGCCAGAGTTTAGGTTGTGCCTGCTTTTCCATTTGCAAGTCATCACCAGCTTCTGAAGATTCCCAACCACCTTTAATAACACTGAAAGCATCCTTTATTTTCGTCCAAAAACCGGTACGCAAAGTCCGTGCATGCGGATAATCTGTCGGTTCAGGAATATTTTTAAAGGAATTGAAAATTAAACGCGGAAATTTGGAAGACGCCACTTTGCACTCCACTGCAAATAAGTTTGCTGTATTATAAAGCAACCCGACAGGGATGAAAAGAACATTAAAATCTAGTATTCTGCAAGATTAATATGGCTGCCGCCATCAACAAACATAATATCACCGGTAATATAATCTGCCTCGGCCAGATATAAAACAGCTTTTGCAACATCTCCCGGTGTTCCCCAGCGTTTTAACAGGGTACGGTTAGCCGATTTTAGCTGTTGTTCTGCAGAATATCGCTCAGGCGGAAGCACCGGACCGGGCGCGATGGCATTCACCCGGATTGTCGGACCAAGCTCAACGGCCAGGTATTGGGTCATGGAGGCCAGCGCGGCTTTTGATATGCCATGAAACATCATGTTTTTTTGCGGATAAAAAGCAAATAAATCAATGATGTTAACAATTGCGCCACCGCCATGCTCTAACATCCTTTTTGCTGCCTCATTAGCACAATACAGGCTGCCGTATACGGCGACACCCAACACATCGTGAAATAATTGAAAATCTTCACAAGGAAATGGATTGCTTGGATAAAGAGAAGCGCTGTTAACCAGTAAATCGAGTTTGCCAAATCTGGCATCAATTTCGCGGAACATGGCTTGAACGGCTTGTTGGGATTGAATATCCGCCTTGATAACCAGACAACGGCGGCCTGTTTGTTCGACCATTTGTTTTACTTCATCAGCTTGCTCGTCAGACGCATGGTGGTTAATCACAACATCATAGCCGTTTTGCGCCAGTTTCTCGACAATACTTCGGCCAACCCGCTTTGCGCCGCCAGTTATTAATGCGATTTTATTATCTGCTTGCATTGTACTTTCCTTGCTACAGGGAATATTCCATTTTATTTTCGTTGCCGATCTGATACTGCTTCAGGAAAAAAGAGCAATTCAAACAGGCAACGGGTTTCACGTTTACTGGCATCAAGCCCTAATTGTTGTTCAAACTGTTTAATATGCTGCAGCGCCTGTTTTTTTCGGGCTTTGCAACTTTCTATTTCCATTACATAAACTTCACGATCCTCACAGGCTGCCTGATATAAAACGACCTCAGCCTCAGCAAAATTAAATACTTTCAGGTGTTTGGTCAGTCTGTATTCTTCATAATCGCCAAAGACAGCCAGAAATTTTTCCACAGCCGGCAACTGATCGCCTTTCTCCTGTGCGAGCGGGATATCAATTTCCATCCGCGTTTCGGCATCCTTACCTAACTCAAACGCTTTAAGGGTTAAGGATTGTTTGTCGTCATCCACTTTATGGCGAACGACAAAATTTCTGAGGCCATCGATTATAAAATAGCGTTCAGCCACATCAACTTCATAGTCTTGCAGCGGATGCAGCTGCATAATAGCAGCCTCCTGACTTTTAAGGCTTTGTTCGTCGCTGAAACAAAATTTATGTTCAACTTCAACAAATTTAACCATTTTAATCTCGGCTCTCGTTTTGATTAAACGCTGGGAATGTGCAACTTACTCCAGGTAGCCCGGGTGCAGGTCCCTAGGACCGTAACCCGGGTTTCACTTATGCTTATAAATAAGTATTGATAGAACACAGCCATTTTGCAAGGCAAACAATAAGATTGAATATTATTCAATAAGCTTTACTTTAAACCACAACAGAATGATTGGGTTGTGGTTCAACTGGCGGCGCAGTATCCGCCTGCGAGGCAGCTATATATTCAGATGTTCCCGACTGGCTGCGCTGACCAAGCTCCCCGAGAGCCCATACGAATAAGTTAGTGCCTGTATACACCTGATTCACCAGATTCTGACTCAGACAAAACCAGAGTTTAAGAGTTTCACCACTGTTTTCGCATTTTTCATCTTTAACCGCCGTAATAATTTCAAAGGTCAGTAATGAAAGCAGTAGTCCGAACTGAAAACTATGAAACAATTTTTCACTATAACTGGTATCGGTACGAAATAACACATGAATCAAAGCCAGCAATTGCGCCGATCGGATCGTGATATTAGTGCCAGTCTGATTTTCAATATTTGTTAACAGGTTATTAATCAGCGTCAGCCCGGCCTGTAATTTTTGGACATTTAGATTACTTTGTGTCGAGGTATAAGGGATAGTCTTGCAAAATTCCCGCGCTCGTTGAAAAAAACCGGGCATAATTCCTCCTGAATTGTTATTCCATGTACCGAGCTTGTAAAATACCACATTTTTTTAAACAACACAGGGAATGTTAATCTATTCAGAGTAAAATAACACTTAGCCAGTTTGTGAATAAGAAATCCCGTATTAATACGGTAAAAAAAATACAAAAATATTCTTATAATGCACAAAATGATAAATTTTTTTATGAGGATATTATGTATAATATCAATGATTTTACTATTTTAGACTGTAAAACTGCGATTGATCTTTCCGAAATTAATCATTTAGCAGCTAGCGTAGGATGGGGAAAAGAGTTTTATAGAACGGAAGAACAATGGCAAACAACTCTCGCATCATCTTCCCATATAGCCTATATCAAAAAAATGGGCCAGTTAATCTGTTTTGGCCGGCTTGTCGAAGATGGGCAAATGTGTATGTTTTATGATATCTGCGTGCATCCTGACTATCAAAAACGATATCTCGGCACCAACCTGATGAACCATCTAATCGATAAAATCAAACATAAAAACTATGTTTCAATCGGCTTATTTGTATGGCAGGGCAATTCAACAGCCGCGGAATTTTATCGTAAATTTGGTTTTGAAATATCGCCCGCCATGGAACTTAAAAAATACATGAAACAGGTATAATCTGGAGGTTATTATGAACAACTTATTTCACAACCATCCTTCTTTTATTGAAGCCGATAATATCAAACAATTATGTGAGCCGCTCCATTTACTGGATATTACTACATTTTCTCATCTTCGCGTTTCCAACACTAACCAATTGACCGTACAATGTAATAACCCGGTATTTCTGGCGAATTATTTAACAAAAAATACTACACGGCCGATCCATGCGTTAATCTGAAGCCGGAATCAACAGATTTGGGCGACTATCTGATCTGGGATGCGATCGATTGCTCAGGCAAAACCGCTCAAATGTTGGCTGACTCGGCTGCTTTTGATTTCAAGCACGTCTTTACCCTGATAAAAAAGCAGAATGAACACACTAATTTTTATCATTTTGGCACTCACCTGACTGATCCGGCTATTCATCAAACCTATATTAATAACCTTGATCTGCTGGATCGGTTCATTACATTTTTTAATGCAAAAGTCGGGCAATCAAAAGCCTTGTCACGCGCCTATGATACTATTCTTAATGCGGATCAGACCACTTCAAAGGTTGAATTAAATAATCGCTCAGCAGCCTTATTTAATAACCAGCCCAATCGAGAGATCATTTTGCAAACTTTGCTCTCCCCTGCTCACCAGCTTTTGACCGCTAGTGAAATTCAATGCGCTGAATTGATCTTGCAGGGTAAAACTGCCAAGGAAATTGCCAAAGAGATGTGTTTATCTTATCGGACTATTGAGGACCGAATTGATTCGTTAAAAAACAAATTTAATGCGAAAAATAAAGCGGAATTAATTGTTAAGTTACTGGGAACTGAATTGTAGTTTGGGTCAAACGACCCAACCTACCTGCTCACACGGTGTAACAGGAGATATAGCATGCCCAGCAATACGCTTATTACTAACATAGTCAAAGCCAGCGGCAATTGTGTGGTGTTGGCAAAATTGGCAATACATTGGCTGACAATTCCGACAATAATCATCTGACAACTGGTTAATACTGAAGAAGAGAGGCCAAAATACTGTTTTACACTATCCATAGCCAGACCAATTGCATTGGGAAAGACAAACCCCTGACCAAAGACAATTAAAAAAACCGGTATAATCACTGCCAGGCCAGTAAAAACCTTCATTACCGCCAGATAAACCATCGCCAGTGCTGATAAAAATGTAAGCAGCAAGCCGCCCGAGATAATACGGTTAACGGAAAAGTGATTTAATAAGTAGCTATTACCGGCAACACCCAGCAGATAACTGCCCGAGACAATAAACATTAACCAGCCAAAACGAATTTCACTGAAACCCAACTGTTTCTGAAATAAGAACGGCGCTGCGGTGCAAAAAGCGATTGTTAAGGAGAAGCTTAGACCGGTTGCGATTACATAAAAAATAAAACGGCCGTTATGGAATAAATAATTGAAACGGGTAAAAGCCTCATAAACAGATAAACGTTCGCAGCGGCGGTTGGTTTCGGGCAGATACCTGGCAACAAAATAAAACACCGGCACCGCCCAGACCAGAATAAAATAGAAATTGCCGCGCCAGCCTAAATAATTTTCGATATAACCGCCAATTGCCGGAGCAAGTATGGGAATAACAGACCAGACCAGCGACATATAGGACGATAGCAGCAGCAACGATTTACCAGTAGTAATATCACGCGCCATTGCAGAAGTAGTAATCTGCAAACCGCCGCTGGCGAAACCTTGTATGGCCCGGAATACTAATAACCAAAGCATGGAATTGGTTATAGCGCAGGCAACTCCGGCAATGACGTAGCCCACAAGGCAAGCCATTAGAATTTTCCGCCTGCCGAAACGGTCAGATAAAATTCCCAGGAAAATCGGCGACGCGCCAAAGCCCAACAGATAAACCGTCAGGCTTGATTGAATTATTCGGGGGGTAACATCAAAATGATCTGCCATTTCGGGGAAAGAAGGCAAATAAATATCAACAGGAAGCTGTTGCAGTACAATGAGCAGAAAAATGCTGATTATTATTACAAATCGCCCCATCCCTGGCTCCTTAATGGCGCTCAATAACAGCCGGCAGCAAATGTAGCCTGGGTGCAGATCCGCAGGACCGGAACCCGGGTTTTCCTTATACCCAATTCCTAAGTTCTATAATGTCGCGACATTAACTGTTCAGTAAATTCTTTTCTCTTAGCCTCATCGGTTTCGAGCAGCCCTTTAAAGTGCGCTGTGACCATATAGGGATTCTGCTTATTAACTCCGCGCGCAACCATACACAGATGCTGGCATTCAATCATAACACCCACTCCTTTAGGATTTAAATGCGTCTGGATAGCATCAGCAATTTGTACTGTTAAGTGCTCCTGAATCTGAAGGCGGCGCGAAAAACAATCAACCAGTCTGGCGAGTTTGGATAACCCAACCACTTTAGTATCTGGAATGTAACCAATGTGCACACGGCCAAAAAATGGCAACATATGGTGTTCACACATGGAAAACATTTCAATATCCCTAAGCAGGACAAACTGATTATAATTACCTTCATTAGTAAACGATGTGCTTAACACTTTGGCTGGATCAATTGAATAGCCTTCAAATAATTCCGACCAGCTATCGACTACCCGCCTTGGCGTATCTGCTAACCCCTCTCGCTGGGGATTTTCGCCAATTAAGGTCAACATATGCCGGATAGTATCCAGAGCATCTTTCCTTGAGGTTGGCTGTTCTTCAAGTTTGTCGATCTGATATTTTTTTATGGCTTGCATAGCGGCTCTCCTTGCTAGGTCTATTATTAATCATAGACCATATTTTTTTGCAGATGCCGGAGCAAGCAGAGGGTTGGGCTTTGCAGCCCAATCTACATGGTTTAATTCAGGCTTTTGGAAACAATTTCGTTTAAATCCCTTGACAATTTCTGACTTGCCAGGCGTTGCAACTCATTTTTCATTAGCTGCTGCCGATTGTGGTCATAACGTTGCCAGCGGGTGAAGGGCGTTGCCAGTCTGGCGGCAATTTGGGGATTAATCTTATCCATGGTAATCAATAGTTCGGTCAAAAATTGATAACCGCTGCCATCCAGTGCATGAAAATTACGTGCATTGGCCTGACAGAACGCGCCGATGAGCGAACGGACTTTGTTAGGGTTCTTTAATGAAAACGCTGGATGCTGCATTAATTCCCGAACCTGATTTAAGGCCGTTGGCAATTCGGTGGTCGCCTGGATAGCAAACCATTTATCCAATACCAAATCATCCTGAGCCCATTGTTGATAGAAACTGTCTAAAGCCTGCTGGCGTTTAGCCTGATCTTTTATATTGTTAAGCAGCGATAAACCCGCAATCTGATCGGTCATGGTTCTAGCCTGCTGATATTGCTGTTCACAAATTGGCAGCGCTTGCTGCTCATTGGCCTTCATCATTAACCACAAACAGGTATTGCGTAATTTCCGCCGCCCGTATGCTGTTCCATTCATCTGATGATCTTCTGCCTGCCATAATTGCTGATAGAGAGCTTGAGCCTGTTCAAATAATGCCTTCCCTAGTTCCTGGCGGTAAAAATCACGCGCCGCCTCGACCAAATCAACATCGATTTCGGACAGATTATTCGCGATCTCTTCAAAGCCGGGCGGTGTCAGCAAATCTGCTTTTAAGGATTGATCAAGCGTTTTATCCATTAATATATGGCGATAAGCCTCAATTAACGCGGATGAAATTGACCAGTCACTACGTGGAATAGCAAGTAACCCCGTTAAACTGGCAAGCGTCAGACGCTGGGCTGCATCCCATTTGGCATAGCCATTGGTTTCATAACGCATTAGCGCGATTAGCTCTTCCTGCTCAACATCACGCACCAGTTTAATCGGGGCAGAAAAATCCCTGAGCAGTGAAATGATAGGCTTGCAGGGCAAATTATTAAATACAAACCGCTGTTCTGGTTCTTTCAACTCCAGCACTTCGTTTTGCAGCGCAATTTGCGTGCCATTGGGATCAAAAAGCGCAATCCGGATTGGAATCAGGAATGGCTGTTTCTGCTTACATTCCGGTGTTGGCGGGCAACTTTGCTTCATAGTCAACGTCAGACAATTATTAGCGTAATCGCTACTGACTTCTACTTCTGGCGTTCCAGCCTGACTGTACCAACGCTTTAACTGGCTGAAATCGACCTGATTGGCATCTTCCATGGCAGCGACAAAATCATCGATAGTCACGGCCTGCCCGTCATGACGCTCAAAATAAAGATCCATTCCCTTTCTGAATCCCGCAGCCCCTAACAGGGTGTGCTGCATCCTGATTACTTCCGCACCTTTATTATATATTGTCGCGGTATAGAAATTATTGATTTCCTGATAAGACTCCGGGCGCACGGGATGAGCCATGCTGCCAGCATCTTCAGGAAACTGGGTTGCCTTTAGCGCTTTCACATCGGCAATCCGGTTAACGTCGCGTGAATTCATATCACGGGAAAATTCCTGATCCCGGAATACCGTAAGCCCTTCTTTCAGGCTCAACTGGAACCAGTCGCGGCAGGTAACCCGATTGCCAGTCCAATTGTGGAAATATTCATGGCCGACTACCCCTTCAATATCGGCAAAATCCTGATCGGTAGCGGTATCCGGACGGCCAAGGATGTATTTGGAGTTAAAGATATTCAGTCCCTTGTTTTCCATTGCGCCCATGTTGAAATCGCTTACCGCTACAATCATAAAAATCGACAAATCATATTCACGGCCATATACCTGCTCATCCCACCGCATGGAATTTTTCAACGACTCCATGGCATGGCCGCATTTATCTTCATTGCCAGGCTCTACATAAATGCGCAAATCAACTTCTTTGCCGGAGTTGGTAACGAATTGATCTTTGACACAGGCCAGATTACCTGCCACCAATGCAAACAGGTAGGATGGTTTTTTAAATGGATCCTGCCAGATAACCCAGTGCCTGCCATTTCCGGCATCGCCTGAATCAATCAGGTTACCGTTTGACAGCAAAATTGGATATTTGGCTTTATCCGCTGAAATGCGGGTAGTAAATATCGACAGAACATCCGGCCGGTCCGGATAAAAGGTAATCCTGCGAAATCCCTCCGCTTCGCACTGGGTGCAAAATAATTGATTGGACCGATATAAACCCGATAATTTGGTATTATCCTGCGGTTTAATCCGGGTCGTGATGGTAAGGGTAAAATGCTCCGGGCAATTATCCAGCCATAAATCAGCGTCAACTAACCGATACTCGGATGCCGAAAGCGGAGTATCATCAAGCTCGATACTGACCAGTTCGAGTTCATCGCCGTTTAACTGTAACGCTCCAGGGCGTATCCGATTAATTTTCATCCTGTTTTTGACCAGGGCATGATCATCATACAACTCGAAATCCAGCTCGACCTGCGCTATCTCAAACGCAAGCGGTTGATAGTCTTTTAAGTAAATTGTCTTGTCTGTCATACTGCCTACTCCGGTTAAAATCGGTTTTGAACCAATCAGTTACGATTAGAAGATTGATTCTAAGGAATTTTTTTTTAAATTATTAGTTCTAATTCGTGGTCATTTGGTTCTATACTAAATTTAAAAGTAGCCTAAGTGTCTCGCTTTTACGAGCGAAATGCAAAAGTGTGTTTAATAATAAGAAAAAGCGTCTGCCCGGCAGGGATTAGTAAAAGGGGATAGAGATGAGTACGCAAGAATTTTTAAGCAGTTACACCAAACGATTTGTCGATAACAAAGAAGAGGAAATGTCGCTTGATGAGTACCTTGATCTTTGCCGACAGGACCCTTCTGCGTACGCAAATCCGGCTGAACGGTTGCTGATGGCCATTGGCGAGCCGGAAGCCATCGATACTCGCCATGACCCGGTATTATCGCGGATCTTCTCAAACAAAGTCATTCACCAATACCCGGTGTTTAAAGATTTTTATGGCATGGAAGAACCGATAGAGCAAATTGTCGGTTTTTTAAAACATGCAGCCCAAGGCCTGGAAGAAACCAAACAGGTTCTTTATCTGCTTGGCCCGGTAGGCGGCGGTAAATCCTCATTGGCCGAGAAACTCAAAGATTTAATGGAAAAAACGCCTTTTTATGCCATTAAGGGTTCGCCGGTATTTGATTCGCCTTTATCCTTGTTTAATCCCGATGAAGACGGCGATTTGCTCCAGGAGCGGTTCAATATCCCAAAACGCTACCTGCGCTATGTCATGTCGCCTTGGGCAGTTAAACGCCTGCAGGAATTTAACGGCGATATCAGCAAATTCCGGGTAGTGAAAGTCAAACCATCACGCCTGAAACAGATTGCCGTTGCCAAAACCGAGCCGGGCGATGACAATAATCAGGATATTTCTTCTCTGGTTGGTAAAGTTGATATCCGTAAACTGGAAGAATTCTCTCAGGATGATCCGGATGCATACAGCTACTCTGGCGGCTTATGCCGTGCAAACCGCGGTATGCTTGAGTTTGTTGAAATGTTCAAGGCCCCGATCAAAGTCCTGCATCCGCTGTTAACAGCTACTCAGGAAGGCAATTACAATGCTACTGAAGGTTTGTCGGCAATTCCGTTTGAAGGACTTATTCTTGCCCACTCGAACGAATCGGAATGGCAATCTTTCCGCAATAATAAAAATAACGAAGCGTTTATTGACCGGATTAATATTGTCAAAGTTCCTTATTGTCTGCGGGTTTCAGAGGAATTAAAAATTTATCAGAAATTGATTGATAACAGTTCGCTGAAAAACGCACCCTGCGCACCCGGCACCATCAATATGCTTGCGCAGTTCTCGGTACTAACCCGGCTGAAAGAACCACAAAACTCAAGCATTTATTCAAAAATGCGGGTCTATAATGGTGAAAGCCTGAAAGATACTGATCCGAAAGCAAAATCCTATCAGGAATATCGTGATTTTGCTGGTGTTGATGAAGGGATGAGCGGTATTTCGACTCGTTTCGCATTCAAGATATTATCCAAGGTATTTAACTTTGATCATTCGGAAGTCGCCGCCAATCCGGTTCATTTACTGTATGTACTGGAACGCCAGATTGAACAGGAACAACTGCCGCAGGAAATGCATGAAAAATACCTGACTTTTATTAAAGAGCACCTGACGCCCAAGTATGTCGAATTTATCGGTAAGGAAATTCAAACTGCTTATCTGGAGTCTTACGCGGAATATGGCCAGAACATATTTGATCGCTATATTACCTATGCCGATTTCTGGATTCAGGATCAGGATTACCGCGATCCCGATACCGGTGAAATATTCGATCGCGCTTCATTAAACCTGGAACTGGAAAAAATCGAGAAACCAGCGGGCATTTCCAATCCGAAAGACTTCCGTAATGAAGTGGTTAATTTTGTCTTGCGCGCCCGTGCGAATAATCACGGTAAAAATCCAATATGGAACAGTTATGAAAAACTGAAAACCGTGATTGAAAAGAAAATGTTTACCAATACCGAAGACTTGTTACCGGTGATTTCATTCAATGCCAAAGCCTCGGAAGATGATAAGAAGAAACATGAGGAATTCATCGCCCGTATGGTTGATAAAGGCTATACCAGGAAACAGGTGAGATTGCTTTGTGAATGGTATTTGCGGGTTCGCAAATCTCAATAAGGATGATTTATGTCGCAATTGATTGATCGCAGACAAAACGCCGGCAAAAAAAACACGGTAAACCGCCAGCGTTTTCTGCGGCGTTATAAAAACCAGATAAAGCAAGCGGTTTCTGACGCTGTTGGCAAACGCAGCATTACTGAAATTGATCAGGGCGAGAAAATCAGCATTCCTGCAAAGGATATTTCTGAACCACGTTTTCACCGCGGCCAGGGCGGCCGCGTTGATCGGATATTGCCTGGAAATGATCAATTTATCACTGGCGATAAAGTAAAGCGGCCGGACAGTAATGGCGGCTCAGGCAGCGGCAGCGGCGAAGCGAGCAATACGGGTGAAGGGGAAGATGAATTTGTCTTTTCTTTATCGCGTGAAGAATTTCTTGAGTTGTATTTCGAAGATCTGGAATTGCCGGATCTGATTAAAAAAGAATTAAGCCGCTTAAACACGCTTAAAACGGTACGCGCCGGAATTTCAACAAGCGGTATTCCAACCAATATCAATGTTCTCCGCTCCATGCGGCAGGCAACCGGGCGCAGAGTAGCGCTGGCCTCGCCCTATAAACGGCAATTACGGGAAGCCGAAGACGAGTTGGCACAACTTGAAAGCAGCGAAAATCCCAAGCGCTCAGAAATTAACAAGCTGAAAAAACAAATTGAATTTCTGCAACGCAAAATCAAGGCTGTACCATTTATTGATACCATCGATTTGCGTTACAACAACAGAATCAGGATCCCGGCCCCTTCAACCCAGGCGGTGATGTTCTGCGTTATGGACGTTTCCGGTTCCATGGATGAGGCTAAAAAGGACATTGCCAAGCGCTTTTTTATTCTTCTATACCTGTTTTTGACTAAAAACTACGAAAAAATTGAACTGGTTTTTATTCGTCATCACACCTCAGCGAAAGAAGTCAATGAAGAAGAGTTCTTTTACTCACGGGAAACCGGGGGTACTGTTGTTTCGAGCGCCCTGGAATTGTTGAATACCATTATTGAAGCCCGGTACCCGGCATCAGCCTGGAATATTTATGTGGCTCAGGCATCAGACGGCGATAACTGGAATGCTGATTCCCCTTATTGTCAGGAACTGCTGATGGACAAAATTATGCCGCAATTACAATATTTTGCCTATATTGAGATTATGCCCAGACACCATCAGAGTCTGTGGGAAGTGTACCAACAGGTTGCAGAAATCTATTCTAATTTTGCAATGGAAAATATTGATACGGTTGCTGATATTTATCCCGTATTTCGCGAGTTGTTTAAGAGGAAGACTACGGCATGAAGAAGAGAAAACCTATTTCCACCGGAGCAGAATGGACTCCTGAGTTAATTCAGGCTTATGATGCCGAATTCGCCAGGTTGGCAAAAGATTTTCGCCTTGACACTTACCCTAACCAGATTGAAATTATTACCGCTGAACAAATGATGGATGCCTATGCGTCCGTCGGTATGCCGATTGGCTACCACCACTGGTCTTTTGGCAAGCATTTTGTCAACGTTGAAAAAAGCTATAAGCGCGGCCAGATGGGGCTGGCGTATGAAATGGTCATTAATTCCGATCCCTGTATTTCCTATCTGATGGAAGAAAATACCATGACCATGCAGGCGCTGGTAATTGCCCATGCCTGTTATGGCCATAACTCTTTTTTCAAAAACAATTATCTGTTTAAAATGTGGACTTCGGCTGATGCCATCATCGATTACCTGGTTTTTGCCCGAAACTACATCAGCAAATGCGAAGAAAAATACGGCATTGATGAAGTAGAAGCCGTGCTTGATGCGTGTCATTCCCTGATGAATTATGGCGTTGATCGCTATAAACACCCATCCGGTTTATCCATCCAGGAAGAAAAAATCAGGCAACAAAACCGCGAAATTTATTTACAATCACAAGTCAACGAATTATGGCGGACCATTCCCCAAAACAAACAGGTAGACAGTAACGGCAAGAAAAAACGTTACCCAGAGGAACCGCAGGAAAATATTTTATATTTTATTGAAAAAAATGCGCCGTTGCTGGAGTCATGGCAACGGGAACTTGTTCGTATCGTGCGTAAAATAGCGCAGTATTTTTACCCTCAGGGCCAGACCAAAGTGATGAATGAGGGCTGGGCCTGTTTTTGGCATTATACCTTATTGAATGCACTATATGACGAAGGTAAAGTTACCGATGAATTTATGCTCGAGTTTCTGCAAAGCCACACCAACGTCATTATGCAGCCATCGTTTAACAGCCCCTACTACAGCGGAATAAACCCTTACACGCTGGGCTATAACATGATGCAGGATATCAAACGCATCTGCCAGAATCCGACTGAAGAAGACAAGCAGTGGTTCCCTTATCTGGCGAATACCGACTGGCTGACTTCTCTGGATCAGGCCATGCGTAATTTTAAAGATGAAAGCTTTATTGCTCAATACCTGTCGCCATCATTGATTCGGGATCTGAAACTGTTTCATGTACTCGATGATGATCACCAACCTGATTTGGTAATTGGCGCAATTCATGATGAACAAGGCTATCAAACCATTCGCGAAGCCCTGTCGAGACAATACAATCTGGGTTACCTTGAGCCGGACATCCAGGTATTCTCGGTTGACACCGAAGGCAATCGCGGCCTTACCCTGCGCTACACTCAAAATAACCGTATCCCGCTTGGCGATTCAACGCCAGAAGTATTAAAACACTTGTACCGGCTCTGGAAATTCCCCATTACTCTCCAGGTTATCGATGCCAACGGCGAACTGGCAACAGAATACCACTGCCCGCCCAAGCCGTCTGAGACAGAATAAAAAACGTAGGTTGGGTCGTTTGACCCAACAAAGATGCCGCCTGCCAGAGTAGCCTTGATGCAGCGCAGCGTAATCAAGGTTTTTCATCCTGTGAAATAGCGTGTTGGGCCTTTAAAGAAACGATAAATCGATTGACAAAAAATACAACATTATGATAAAATACCATCCAATTAAACCTGGAGTATTTAAATGAGTCTTATCCAAAAAGCAGTGCAGTTTGCAAATTATCATTATTATTCCAAACCGTTAAGTGTATTAAATTATAAATCTCTTCAGGTTCCATACCCATTAACGCTAAAAAAGGTTCATACGAAAGCAGCTCATGAGTTTCATCTGCGTATATCTCATGGTCCATTACATGCCTTGGCTGCTATGGAACTTATTGAGCGGATTGACTTTTTTTACAATCAATATGTTAGTAGCTACGCAACAGCAATCGAAGCTATTTCCAAATTATATACCCTACAAAAACAAGAATTATTGGAATTAATCAAAGTCGCGGTCTTTTTTCATGATGCAGCACGTGAGGGTGATGGTTATGATCTTTGGGATCCTCAGAGTGCAGAAGCGTGTTGCGCGTTTCTCGTGAATCAAGTTGAAATTCCATTAGAATTAGCAGAATTAATTTCAGATACAATCAAATATAAAGATGAAAGTGAAAAATTTATTGCCAAACATGGCGAGCAAAAAGATTTCTTACGACAGTTAGTTAATATGTGCGATACCTTGGAAGTTATTCGGACCCGGGATAAATTCAAACCTGAATATTTGCCTATTGCTCAGCATAAGACAGTTACAGCACAAATCATGGTCGAAAATATAATACCAGGTTTAGTTGTTCCTCACCGGGAAAAAATTATTAGCGAAGGCCGTTTGTCCAGGGCAGGAAATATTGAATATAAAAAAGATGGGTTTGCATTTGATGACAGGAGTTATAAATCAAAACCTGGCTATAATTTTGCACAAATAGCAGAAACTTATCAGGAAAAAAGTGCGCTTTATGGTTTGGCTGTTCTTGAAATTAATGCAGGCAATTTTGATAATGTATTGGCTCTTGCAGTTCGCGGCATGGATAGTTACATAAAAGAATATAACTCTAATGCCAAAACCGGCATACAATGGTTTCATGATGGTTTTTTTAGTCCTCGTTACCATGGAACTACTGGAAGAAAAAGGGCTCAATTTTATAAAGACATATTCGAAGATAATCAACCGGAAAATGAAAAAGCACTTGCTTTATATGCTTTATTAACCAATAAGGCCGGTTGTACTCTTAAAGAGTATATATTGAAAAGTTTTAGTCAATTTAATACAGATAAATTACTTGAACAATTAGAAAATCATTTAATTAATAATTACGGCTACTCTAAGGAGTCCATTATTAACAATATGGAAAAATGGCGCTTTAATGAGAATGCGCCCGATTATATACCTTATCAAAGTCATCCTTGAAAAATAGGCAGAGTAGCCTTGATGCAACGCAGTGTAATCAAGGGTTACATTCTTTGAAATTGAGTGTTGGGCTTTACAGCCAATCTACGCGAGGTTTAATTAAACGTTGGGCTAAACAAAGTGCAGCCCAACATTTTCTTTTGGAAAACCGCCCTATATTTACCTCTTCGGTGTTGCATCTAATAAGAGCCAGAGTAGTTACTACGGTTGAGGGGTTATTTTAACAACCTCGAAAACTATGCTTTAATCATAACCCCGAACTAAATTAAAGGATGAATGGTAATGGGTTTAATGAACGGTATGCTAACGCTCAAAGACGGCACTCAAATTTACTATCAAGTAACTGGCAATAAAGCAGATAATAAACCTTATATTTTACTCATCCCTGGCGGTCCCGGTTTTTCCCATATCGCAATGAAAGATTTAGTTGCGAGCCTGGAACAGCAAAATAAGGCAGCAGAATCCCCTTATCATTTTATTTTGTTTGATCCTCTGCATTGTGGCCGAAGTGATAAAGCGAAAGATTTTGAGGCTGAATTTACGGTTGAGAATTACGCAGAGATTGCAGCTCAGGTAGTTGAAGCTGTTCAAGAGAAACTAAATCTTGAAAAAATGGATTTACGCATTATCGGACGTTCATTTGGTAGTATGACGGCAATGTCGATGCCTGCATGTCGGCCACAATGGATACTAAAGGCAGATTCCCAAATTGTCTTAAATCAATTAATTTCAATCGCTGGGCCTATAAACCATCATTCTATAGAGCAAAGTATTGCCTATGTCAGGGAACATTATAAAGATCGCCCGGATTATAATGAAATAGTTGAGTCAGTTGAGAAATTAATGACTGGAAGCATTCAGAACTCCCTGGATTATCAGCAAAGCATTGTTCGTAACCTGGCTCCTTTATATGCCGATAAATACGAAACCCTAAAAGAAGAAACAGAGGGTAAAATGTTGAAAGATCATCCTGATTTGACCCGCCATTTTTTATCCTTCATGAGTTTATTTTCATCAAAACATGCGGAAATGTATGATTCTTTAACCGGTTGTTCTATTGAACTTCTTAATTATTTTTTTAAGCATCGGTTTAATCAATTTGATTTGCAGGAAAAAATTGCTAAATATAAAGAGGTATATGAAAAATTAATGATAATTTGTATTTCGGGTTCCAGAGACTATGCAGCAAACCCTGCTAACAATGCAAGTTTATTACATAAACAATTACCGCAATCACTTACTGAAGTTAATTTCGATAGCAAGCATTCTATTAATGCTGATCATCCCACAGATTATCCGGATCTGATTAATAAAGCACTTCAAGGGAGACTGACCGCGAAAAACCTAGACCAATATAATAAGAGCAATAAAAAAGTTATTGATAGTTATAACTTGGCAATTTTTTTTGACCAGCAGGCAGCGACAATCAAAGCGCTATACCCAACTAGCCCGCCTCCAGCTGAATCGTTTTTAAATTTCTTTTTACCTTGCGCATTAACAGGAAAAACTGGCGCGTTATCTCATAAACAGCCAGTTTCAGACGATAACCCAGTTCTTAATTAAACTGGAGTAGCCTTGACGCAAAGCAGTGTAATCCAGGGTTTCACTCTTTGAAATTGAGTGTTGGGCTTTACAGCCCAACCTACTCTGGTTTGATTAAATTACGAGCTTGAGCCATAGCCCATTGTAGTTGGCTTGTCCGTATTTTGCTGTGTTGGTTGCCCTCTGAAAAATCTTGCAGTCCCAGTTTGAGAAGTATGGTTTTGGGATCGAGTAGTGGCCAAAAGGAATTTGGTCGATTCCGGGTTCCAGGCATTGGGTGCGCCGTTGGCATTGGCTGCTTGGGTTTTTTCGTAAGAAGATTGCCACTGTTTCAATTGCGTCAAATCGCATTTGGCAAGATAACCTGCACTAAGCACTTTTGTTTTATAAGCCGCGATCATGACCGGTGTGGATAGTATCTCCAGAAATCCTTTTGGCAAAGGCCCATTTTTTAATCGCATAACCTCGTAGAGAAGAGGTAAAATCTCAGGCTTAAAGGTGCGTTGTTCGGATAAACGGCAATATCCTCTTTTATGGCACTCTATGGCAGGGATAGTTAAAAATGCTGGCCCACACGCATTTAATTCCTCGACTGTTACCTTTGCATACAGGACGAACATCAGTACAGGATTTTCTTTAATCGGTCGACTGGTCATTTTTAATAAATGTTTATCACTAAACAAAAAGGCTATTCGCTCTTTATCGATAGTTTGCGGCGATTTTGAAACCTCTTTGATAAACGTAACCCACTGTTCATGCAATTCTTCAGAAAAAATATTTCTGGCGCTTGGAGGTAAATCAAACAACCATTTTAAAGCATTTTTATCAAGAGAAAATTTTATAAAGCTTTGCGCCAGGTTTGGATAAGTTAATAAAAAAATAAGCAAATCGATATCGCCGCTTTGAAATAAATTTTTAAGAGGGGTATACCAGTTAGTTTCTAATGTCTTGGCAGGAAAAAGCTCTTTTAAGCGATAGTGACCAAAATGACGCCAGACACGCTTTAAATTAGCAACTTTCCCAAATTGTACTATGTCATCAGATTTCAACAAATCAATGATATTCTCACTCCAAAAGGAGTCCTGTCTTTCCGGAAAATGCCGCATTAAAAATGTATTTGGGAAACGCTCAAGAACCAGACCCAATTTTTTGCTGGAAAAACCTCGCATGCATTTATATTCTATACGGCCATATTCTCCCTGAGGCACCTCTAACTCTAATAGCCTGGTCAGGTTATCTAACATTGCCAAATCAAACAAGTGGATAGGGAGGGTAAAATATCCGCTTTTCAATAGATTATATAAACGATCCTTGCTTGAGACTTTCAAATTTGATAATTGCTCAAAAGATAATGTAAGGCCATGCCTCCTTATCTCTTCCTGAATATAAAAGTCTTTTTTTAAGGAAACAAAACAGTCTATTTTCGCTTTTAAGAGTTTATTGGAATCAGCACTTACATTCATCACCAGAAGATCGATAAGATCCAAATCTTTTTTGAAGAGATAAAGCTCCGGCATAGCCGTAAACTGTGTTAATAAGGCTATACCTTGCTCAAGCCGCTGGCCTAATATTACATAAGTTCCTCTGCTTTTTTTCCTGCCAGTATGGCAAAGTTCGGCAATATTTTCTTCGGCTGTAATAAAATCAAGGCTTAGTTCCAATTGCTTGCCCGAAAAATTTCTTAAACTGGTATAATCCAGGCGTGCCTTTCCATAAGTACGCGTTATCTCTAATATTCTTTTCAAATTATCGAACATTGCAAAGCTAAATAGTTCTAAAGGAACAGAAAAATTACCGTCTTTTAACAGCTTATATAAAGTTTCCTTATTATCAGGCCGGAGTTTTGATATTTGCTCAAAAGATAAAGGAAGGCCATGCTGTATCGACCATTTTAGAATAAAAAAATCCTGTCTTAATGAAATATATCTGCTTAATTGAGCTTTCAAATTTTCATTCAAATCAGCTCTGCGCTCTGTTAACCAATTATCCGAATATATCCAAATCCTGGAAATTATATCGGGATTGGTACTGAATTGTGTTAATAACGCAATACCTTGTTGAAGCCACTTTCTTAACGGCTCATCATCCTGAGGCTCTCTTTTAGTACGAGCTCTGGAAAAATGGTGAATATTTTGTTCGACAGTACGAAACGTTTCCGTGGCATTAGCCCGTGCCAGTTCTGCATCCTTTTGCATATGCCTCCTGCGATGGATGATTTCTTCCCATCGACGATTGGGTTCTGCTTGCTTTTCTTCCGTTAAATAGTGTGCTTTTAGGGTAGTTAAATCAATTTTTAAAGAATTGGCTAACTGATGCATTGTATTGATAATATGCTCTGTCAGCACGAGAACATATTGACTAATATCTTCCAGTAATGCTTGCCGTTTATTGTTATCGATTAAGTTCAGGCTCATTTTATTGAAATACAAATCAAAAACAGAATAATCATAAGTAAAAATACTCATGATATGAGCAAGCGCTATTTGAAGATGATAGGGTTGGTTATCACTTTCTGGATTAAAAAAATCGTTATTGGTAAATGGATCAGCCAAGGCGATTCTGGAGATTTGTTCTTTAAATAAAGTATGATAAGAAATATCTTTACAAGCGAGAATGCTTTCAGCAAAAAACAGTGCAGCGCCCAGACTCTTGATATCAGTGATATGAACAAGAGGCCCTATAACTGTCTCGGCGATAATTTGTCTTAATCCCAAAGGGCATTCATAATCCTCAAGGTGTCCGCTTAAATAGGATTGTTGCCGTAAACTCTCATAAAGGGCATTTTCGAGAGTATCGCCAAGCGAAACAGGAGTAGAATTCAGCAAAACTGAAAATTCGGCTTTCTTTTTTTCCATTTCAGCCAGAATTGCTTTTTGAGCGTCCTTTGATCGGTTTGAAGGTTTTTGTTCAGATTTATCAATCAGCGGCATAATGTAAGTCCCTTTAAACAACAGGCCACAATTTTATGTGAAAATCACCGTGTCTTCAAATGCAAGATTAAGAGCAACGCTTCACATGCACTGATCTTGCATTAAGCACTGCTGTTGGGTCAAACCACCCAACCTACGCCCCCAGGTTTCACTTCGTGTACCCAGCTTGCGCTTGCTATAACTGAATTTCGTCCTATAGTAATAAATTAAAAGCTTCTTTATCTGAAATGGGGCAAATTATGACAAAGCTTGCAAATCAGGAAATACCGAATAAAAAACCGATTGAAGAGCCGCCGCTTCCGGATTCTTATGAACCAGGGCCTGACAAACAGCCGGAGCCGACTCCTGATCAGAGCCCTGAACCTGAACCGGTAAAAGCGCCGGAGCCGCTTCCGGGTGATTCGCTAACATGATTTCCGATACCGAGGGCGCCACCTGCTCGCTGTATTCGGCTGAGGAGTGCGAACGCATAGCGCGGGAGGCGGCATTGCGTTATGTAAAAAATGGCACGCCAGGTATAACCCGGAAACGTTCCGGGAAAGGTTTTGCCTATTATTATCCGGATGGCAGTCTGATTAAAGATAAAATGGTACTAACGCGAATCAAATCGCTGGCTATCCCGCCAGCATATCAGCGCGTGTGGATCTGTCCTTATGCCAATGGCCATATTCAGGCAACTGGTTACGATGCCCGCAATCGCAAGCAATACCGCTATCATTCGTTATGGCAACAGGAACGGCAGAAAAATAAATTCCAGCTCATGGTTTATTTTGGGCAAGCAATTCCTTTAATACGTGCACATATAGATGAGCAATTAAATAAAACACTTACCCTGAGCAAATCACAGATAATCTGCGCCATAATTTATTTAATGGATAATTATTATATTCGTATCGGTAATACAGTATATGCCCGGGAAAATAAGTCCTATGGTTTGACGACCCTGCGTAAAAAGCATATTAGACTCGAGAAAAACAAGGCAACGCTTAAATTCATTGGTAAAAATGCCAAGCCCTGGCACATTGTGTTAAAAGACCGGAAGATTTTGCGGGTTTTGAAAAAATGTGAAGAAATTCCAGGCTATGAGCTTTTTAAATATAAAGATGAAAATAATGCCTTAAATGTGATTACGTCTCAGGAAATTAATGCTTACTTACAAGCACTAACCAACCATTCCTTTACTGCCAAGGATTTCAGAACCTGGGCCGCCTGCCGGGAAACATTTAAACGGCTGATTATGCTCGAAGAGTTATCGGAAAACTCGAGCCTTAAACAAGTCATAGCCGATGTGTCGCAATTATTAGGGCATACGCCTGCTATTTGCCTGAAAAGCTATATCTTCGGCGATATTATTACATGTTGGCAGGAAGGGATGCTCCAGCTGTGGATAGAGGAAATCCGGCGGAAAAAAGAGAATTATGATGATGACCAGCTCTTACTGTTATGGTTGCAACAACACCTAAAGTAGCTTTGAGGCTGTGCAGCGTAAACCGGTTTATCCAGGTTAAGAGGAAGGATATTCGGCAAATCTAAAAAATCATATCGGAAAATCTCCAATTACATAATATGCAAGGATTTTAGGACTGGATTCGGGTTCTGATAGCTTTTCAAATAACAACCTTGATTATGGACGTAATCAAGGTTGTTGTTTTTAAAAACCAGGGTAACTATTGTGGGTTTCGATAAGACTTTTTACTTGGTCTAGATTTTGGTTAAGTGACTGAATATTAGCTTCAGTAAGACCAAAACGCGAATTGTTTTGATAATTATTTAATGCAGTTGTGATCCGATCTACCACTCGAGACTGGTCAATCTTATCAGCCATTTTTTTGATTAAATCAATGGGGGTTAGCCCTTTACTATCACGCGCAAGAAGTTGTTTCAATAAACCATTGCTGGGATTAAGTTTGTCATCAAGCAAGATTGACACGATCAAGGTTTTACCAGAAGCAATGGCTCTATGCAGCGCATTTTGCCCGGAAGGCTGGCCTTGAGCCAGCAAATTTATTGAAGCTTCTTTACAATTAGGCGCGGTACGACTCAATAAAAACAATAAGCAATCCTTGCAAGTATCAACTGAAGCTGCTGCGCGCAGGGCAAATTCGCGATCATCTTGTGTTGCGCTCACTAGCCACACCATTAAATCTGATATTTCATTCGCCTTAAGGATCGCTTTTACGCGCTCACGAGGATTAGCAAACAGTTTAAAATTACGCTCAGGGATAGCTAGACGAGTTTCTTTTAAAATATCACATAATTTATCGAGAGCAGCTTTATTGCTCGAAGTCCGTTGTTGCGGGTTTGTTCTAAAAAAATCATAAATATTATCTAACGGCGTACAGACATCTTTCCCATGTGGACCTGTTCCAAAATATTCACCAATATTAATTAGCCCAGTAAGGTTTTCAACATCATTTTTGTTGATTAATTCAGTACAGGTTTCTTCAAAATCTAGTTTTTTTATCATTTGCTGATTAGATTCGTAAAGAGACTGTATTTTCCCTTTAAGAGCATCTGTTAATACTTCATATTGCGCAAATAAAGGCGAATTTTGCTCAAAAGCATTAGGTAAGTAATTGTTTAAAACATCATTCAATTCATTTTTAATTGAATGATGAGAGATATATATTGCACTAGTACTGCGCTGATTTAAAGAGTTGAGTTTATCAATTGCTTCTTGTAATTTCATAAATCTTCCAAAAGATAATGATAATTTGCACTATTGTGTCAAATAATTGGTAGCATGGTCAATAATTGTTTTTGACTAAATTGAATTTAGCTAATATTGGTTTAAATTACAGAAATGAGGCAAATGCGAATTAGCTCTTCATTTGATGCAATCAGTGACTATTCTGAGTTATAATAATTCCATACGTCGTTTATAAAACTAATAAATGAGGGTAAATTCAGCTTTTCAGATAGTTATCGTCAATGACTATTTCACCCGCTGAAAATTAACCAAAACATCAGCCTTTATCCCTGGAGCGACCGTTAGCGTACCCTTGGCCTGCCCATTATTTTCACTGAAGTTGCCAGCCAAATCGCCATATTCAGTAATAATGGTGATTATGCCATTTAAGCAGGTTCCCGTTAGTTGTTTTGCGGCATGGGCAGGGCACAGTAAATTGCCCGAATCTTTATCAGCACTCACTTTGACAGAGAATCGGCCATTACTATCAACAGCCGAAATTGTCCCTGTGCCGTGGTAAGAACAAGTACCAATTATCCAGTTGCTGGCCTTACCTGAACCGGCCCAATTTCCAGCAAGATTATCACAAACATTGGGAGTAAATGACTGAAACATAAAATTGGCATGACAGGCGGTGCTAAGCAGAAGCGCGGGGAATAAAAAACCTTTTGATTTCATAGTTAATCCATTAACGTAGGGTAAATGTGGAATACTAATAATTTTATGTTGATAAGAACTTGTTTTCAATATCAAACCTAAGACATACTCCCCTTGCCGCGTAATTGGATTAATTACCGCTGCAAAATAGATGTGGATTAATTAATTAGGGAGTATAAATGGAACTAATTGAGAATGGTTTTGCCGCCTATAAGATTGTTTTAAAGTCACAGTCTTTATCAGACATACTTAGTGAAATCGACAGACTGCCGAGAGGAATAACGGCACTTTACCTGGAAGTAGAAGAAAATAATTATAGCGGAACCGATCTAGAGGAAATTTTTAAGCGGCTCAATTCTTCAATAAAGTTTTTGGATTTCAAATGTATAGCTCAAGCTTATTTTAAGAAGGAATTCACATCTGCTTTTCAGTATTTATCGAATATTGATCACCTTGACCTAAGAAATAACGCTCTTCCCGATGCACTGAGTGGTAAGGAAATGAAGGAGTTCCTTGCAAGCATACCACCCAATGTAAGACATATTAATCTACGAAATAATCAAATTGGTTATCTATATCAAAGCCCGGATGAGTTTATGCAAGCTTTATCCGGATTTTATGCCAATATTTCCAGCCTCGATTTGGGTCATAATTATCTTGATAAACAAAAACCAGAGGCATTAAAGGAGGCATTTGGAAAATTTGATAAATCGCTAACGCATATCAATTTATGTTTTAACGAGTTATTACTGCTGGGGCAAAAGCTTGCAATAGTGATTAGCGGACTTTGCTGTGCAACTCATGTTAATCTGAGAGGCAATCTCATTGGCAATTTAACAGACACCTCTTTAGCAAAGGCATTTGAGGCATTTAAAGATTCGGTTACTTTTATCGATTTCAGCAAAAACCACCTTGGCGCACAAACGGCTCCTGGTTTAGCTAACGCATTTAGTAAACTTAAATCGGTTACCCGCCTGAATTTGGAAGAGAATGGTTTTAATTGGTCAACTGCCGACAAGTTTGCCAAGGCTTTTTCCGGATTCAAGGATACTAAAGTTTATTCATTAAGATTAAGCAAGAATAATCTTGAAACAAAATCGGTTGAATTTTTGAAAGAAGCGTTTAGCGGTTTGCCGCCTACGATAACTGAACTCGATTTTAGTGAGAGCAATCTTCATATCCTGACGCCAGGACAGTTAATTGATTTTTTAGAAACTATTCCTTCACATGTTAAAAAAATTAATGTTTCAAAAAACAATCTCTTTACTAATAAATCGCCGCGGCAGCGTGAAGAACTTATTTCAGCTTTAAAGCAAACCAAAATTCTTAAACGCCTGAATTTATCTGATAATGATATCAATGCATCGGAAGAGGCAGAATTATCTTCCCATTTGCTAGGGCAAAAACAGGCAACGTTAATTGAGAAACAACGGCGTTTAATGGAAAAACAACAACGTTTAATGGAGAAGCAACAACGTATAACAGGATACGGGGAGACTATGCAGGAACGGGTATTTACAACTAATGCCGGTACACTACCTACTTTCTTTCTAAATACACTTCCAAATGCAAATTCTGGTGAACGAAGAGTTAATTTCTGGCCGCCTTTACAATGCGGGCAAGGTTAGCAAGTAGCTTTTGAAATATCTACTCCCTCTCCCGTTATCGGGAGAGGGTTGGGGAGAGGGAAAAAGGCTACAATTCCGGTGAACTCACACTCGCTGTGTCCGCTGCAGTGAGGTTATCGTCTAAATCCGGTTCCGGTTTGGGCTTTTGGGATTGACCCACCCTATCACGATATCTGTCTTTAAAAGATCTTCCTTCCACTTTCTCGACTACATTATACCCCTGATTTTTATTTATCAAATTTCTCAAGCTCTGCACAAGAGATTTAAAGCACTCTACTAATCTTGCCAGAGCACTCAACTTTTCACCCACACTTGCTGGAACATGTTTAGCCATTTCAGCCTGTTTCCTGGGATCATTGGAGTCGATACACTCATTGACGTGTGCTGCATCCCTCTCGGAGAGCTGTTTATTGCCAACTGCGCTGACTACGCTTTTATAGGTTTCCTCCCGTGCCGCTTCGATCTTATCCTTTACTTTAAGCAGTTCATCGTGGGTGTTCACAAATTCATCGCATTGGGTTATTGTACTTTTAAGCGCGTCTAGCTGTTCAGTATTTATCTCGCCTATGTTCAAATTTTTCAGAAACGCTTTTTCGTTAACCGCCTTCATGTATTCAGTTTTTAGCATGGCCGCAGCATTAATCAGGGTTGTGGCTTTATCCAGATTAACAGGCTGCATAGCCTCCAGAGATGGCATTATTTCCTGTTGAGTTTGTTGAACTTTTTTAGCCAATTGTTCGCAGACTTTGACTTGTTCAGGAAAGTTTTTTGCAAAACCATAGGCAACCGTATCTGCCACAAGTTTTTTATTATTCATTACTTCACAAAAATCATAACCGGCATGTTTGACGATGGTCGCCTTAACATCCTCAATGGCTTTGTTATCGGGTTTCTCCTGCGATTCGAGCCAGTTGAGCTTAAGCAAACGATACAACTGCTCTTGTTTTTGCTCTTCAGTACCCGGCATATTAAAGCGCTTGATTCGTGCTTCTTGCACCAGCTTTATCACCGCAGTCTGTTTTTCACCATCGTTTTTGGATGAGTCGGCAAATACTTTACCAATTTGCTCCACATGATAAGCTCTATTGGCTTTCATATAGTCCAGATTTTTTTGCTCAATTTTTAGCAAACCAGATTCATATTGTTTATAATCTGCTTGAAACTCGCAAAGCTCCATCAAAGTTGAATGACTGCTCACCGCATGATTTTCAACAAGATAATTAACTTCCGTTAATAACTCCGCCCGCTGAATATCAAAACTGAATGCAGACTGACAATCCTTACTCACATGTACGTTGTAAAAATTTTGATAAAAATCATTCAACTCCATTTCAAAAATTGGATTATTCGAAGACTTTGTCTTCGGCGCCGCAGGATCGCCATTGTTGTTAATATACTCAAGCCCTCCGTCACCCCAAGGATTACGCAGTTGGACAAAACGATTACCCTTTTCATCCTGACGGACGCCTAAAACAGTATAGGCATGCGGCCCAACAATCCCTTCCAGATGAATCGAGTCTTTATGGCCAGTACCGGCAGTTACTATTTGATTATTTTTTAATGCAGATTCTATCGCCTGGTAGACTTCCATGGTCTTCTGTTCATATGGACTGTCTTTTTGTATATTGGTAATAAAATTTAAGCCACCTTGTACACCCTGCTCTTTTGCAAGCTTCTGTAAAGCCGCCATTTTTTCTTGTCTGTTAAGTATGTCACTACTGGTAATTGCGCTACAGGCTTCCTGATTTTGCTGATAAAATTTTGCATAAGCCACTAAATCGGCTGTAAGCCCTTCCTCATTCTCCTGATAAGAGCTTAAACTCTGGGCGGCATCGAAATTTGCCATCAGCACACTCTTGAGCAGCTCTCCTTGCCTTTCTGGCGGCAACGCATTAAGCGCACCCAGCATCATCAATTCATCTTCGCTAATATGATAAAGCTCTGATCTGACGCCACGCAAATTATTCTGTATAGCCAAATTATGCGTTTTTTGATTATCAATACCTGCAAAAACAGTCAATGCAAAATCAATCTGACCACCGCCGCTAAACACGCTGCCTGCAGAGGAATCAACCGTTTCAGCGATAAAGCCATTTTTTGCCTTGCGTTTGCCAAATGCTGCATAAGCATTTTCTAAAACATGCACCCATAATTCAGAATGTCGGCTCAACGCCTCACCATGCTGATCCACAAGTTTGGCCGTCTGAACACGCATATACACGGGCTCAAGGTTTTCAGGATCATAAAGACGTACTGTTACTGTGCCGTCGTCATTCTGGCGCATCATACTTTTTATGACCAGATCGCCATTTTTCTGACTTAGAATACCCTGAATTGCGGCAAGAGCAAAACAGTTGGGAATCGTACCCTGAATAATATCAGCCAATTTTGGAGAACCTGGCGAGAATAAGGGCTGTTTAGTAATTTTGTAATGCTGATCAAAAATAAAATTCTTCGAAGGGTTGATCCCGGATACCTGGTAAGACTGAATAGGAACGATATCATTTTGCGCTTCAGGTAAATCAGAACCGCCAAACAAATCTTTGCGTTCATAGGTAGTAATTTTGTAGGTACCGGCCTTTTGATCAAGCGGTTGAATAATGATGTCTGAGCCTGCAGGAATTACTTCATCACCTACAATAATATTGCGGGCTGCCCGACCCCGGACACCAGGTAATACTTTGACTTCTTTTTGCGCGACTATGCCGCCAGCCTGATCCAATTGCGGTTTAAACGGTTCGCCCATGTCATTTACCTAAATGAAATAATTAATATTATTATAACCCATAATGATTAATTTAAAAACAAATAAGACGCCTATTATTCATTTCCAATGTAACTATAGGAGGAAGCTTGGCATCTTACTTGCAAACATTCTACTACAACCATTTAAAATCGCGCCTGCAGTTTCCGGCACTCTAAGGGGGAAATTATGTCTAACCGACTGTTTTACCAAGGAATTCAAATCGCACTCGTTGCCGGAGCCTGTTATTTGCCGATGAAAATTATTGCCGGCAATAATCCGAATGATGAAATCCCCATGGAAGATGTACAACGTTTTTCCAATGCGTTGTATCAAATCAAGAAAAACTATGTTTCTTCCACTAAAGACGCTGAGTTATTTGATAATGCGATTAAAGGCATGGTGAGCAGCCTTGACCCGCATTCAACTTATTTAAATGAAAAGGAATTGACTGAATTAACAACCGCAACCAGCGGCAATTTTGCAGGATTGGGTATCGAGATTACGATGGAAAATGGTGTTGTGAAAGTTATTACGCCTTTAAATGATTCGCCTGCTTATAAGGCAGGCATCAAGGCCGGTGATTATATTATTAAATTAGGCGCACAATCGGTTCAGGGCATGACGCTGGATGATGCAGTCAGTCTCATGCGCGGCAAACCAGGTTCTACTATTCAGTTGGTGGTATTGCGTAAAGGCCAGGACAAACCGCTTAACTTTAATGTGGTAAGGGAAACAATCCAGATAAAAAGCGTCGATAGCAAATTGATTGACAAACATTATGGTTATGTCCGGCTTTCGCAGTTTCAGGAGTTAACCGGCAAGGATATGGTTAAGGCGATTGAGGCATTGAAACAGCAATCAGGCGGCAAACTGACCGGCCTGGTGCTTGATCTTCGTAATAATCCTGGCGGTTTGCTGGATAGTGCTATTGAAGTGGCAGACGCGTTTTTGGATAGCAAAAAGTCTGGTGCGAAAGAGATCATTGTATATACCAAAGGACGTTTGCCTGATTCAAAATATACCGCTACGGCGACACCTGGCGATATCATGAATCACGCGCCCATTGTAGTGCTCATCAATAGCGGTTCGGCTTCAGCATCAGAAATCGTCGCTGGCGCGTTAAAAGATAATAAACGGGCTGTTACCATGGGAACCCGAAGTTTTGGTAAGGGTTCGGTGCAAACTGTATTGCCGCTTGATGATAAACGGGCGATTAAATTAACGACCGCACTGTATTACACACCATCTGGCACATCAATTCAGGCCAAAGGCATTACACCTGATATTGTAATTGAAGAACTAAAAGTTTCTGGTCAACCCAAAGCCGACAAATTAGGTGCAGAGTTCAGTGAAGCAAGCCTGAGCGGCCACTTGGCAAACGGCAATAAAGCTGATCAGAACAAAGGGGGTGAAGAGTCATCACAAGCCGATATGCAGAAAATTATGCAGGAAGATTACCAGTTGTATTCAGCATTGACGGTATTAAAAGGGTTAGGGATGAATCAGTAATAGATTGTAGGGTGGAGTGTTGGGCTTTACAGCCCAACCTGCGCTTAAAACTAGACTATAGCTACGTCTTTGCGAAATACATTAAACAGGGTATGAGCCTGAGTATTATTTTCCATCATATAGCAGTAATTCTGTCTCTTAACAGGATCCTGCTCTTTGGCGCACAATTCTTGGTAAACAGTCACTTTATTATTTTCTTTTGTTGTTGCTGCAAAGCTGATTGCCGGGAATATAAAGCATAATAAGATGATTTTTTTCATAAAATTACCTTGTTTAGCCTGCAGCCATGCCATTGAACGCTGTACAACCAATGGCATGACATACCGGGTGAATGAATTAGTTCTCTTCACTTGCTGCTGCAGCAGCTCTTTTAGCTTGTTTTGCCTGCTTTTGGAAAGCTTTCCAGTCTTTGTCTTTAGCAAAAACGTAGCATGCAGCTTCTTCAAAGAAGAAACTGATGTCATCAACCTGAGACCAGCGGCAATAATCTTCAATTTTACGCAGAACTTCGCTGCTTAATTCAACTTTAACTTTTTCTTTTTGGTTAAAACGTGCTTTCGATATGAGAGCCATTGCATTCCTCTTTCAATATTTAGTAACGATAGGGTTGTAAATGTGTACAGCTTTTCTGGCATTTATCCATATACGAATCAATGCCGCATCCTTTTTACTACAAATTTCATAAAATGTCACGAGTTTTCTGTATTTTTGCTAAAAAAGTGTACCACAATTTGTTTTTTTTCTTCTGCATGACCAGGATTCTTTTTTGCCGGGATTTCAGCGAAAATCTACGATAAACCACATAAAGTTTTTTTAAAGCCTAAATTTTTTATCCTGATAAATATCAGCGTGTTAATCAGTCTGTTCGAAAAAAACATATTCTGTTATTCTGAGAAAAATCATATTTTTAACCGAGGGGAATATGGAGAATTCATTAGAGAAAATAATCGTTGAACTTGAAACAAAATTACTGCTGAAAGCGACTCGAGTTCAGGCGATGCATGAATTGCTTGCGGAAGATTTTATTGAGGTTGGCCAAGGGAATAAACCAGCTACAAAAACCGATGTACTCTCTCACACCGATTTTCATCAGCAGGATGATATTCCAGCAGAAGAATTCCAGATAAAACCAATTACAAAACACTGTGTTTTATTAAACTACATAACCCGCCATACCGACCGGGATACGGGGGGAATGAAAAAGATGATTCGTTCGTCGATTTGGCGGTTGCGGGATGATCAGTGACAATTGGTTTTTCATCAGGGAAGTGTTGTTAAAGCAAAGTAGGTTGGGTCGTTTGACCCAACAAGATGTAGCACAAAATTCAAAGATCACAGGGTTTAAAATTGCTAATGTTGGGTCAAACGACCCAACCTGCTACTCCAAGCCCAGTTCTACTGCGAATGCCAGACCGAGTTTGGTGAAGTTAACCATATGCTCGGGTGTTAAGCGATCAACTGTGTCGCCTGAAGTATGGATCTTGGTGTTGTGATTTTCAAAATCGGTTTCACAGGGGAAAGCTGCCGGAATGCTTTCTTCCATCCAGGTTGCGTGATCGCTGCAGCCATAACCGCATTTTGATTCCGCCACTGGCACACCGATATATACCTTAATCAGATCAGCAACAAAATCAGTCAGGTCAGGATCGGTATAATCACGATAGACCCACATGGTTGGATCATTGCGGTCATTGCGAAACCCGGTCATATCAAACTGGATAACGCCTCTGACTGGTATTGCATGCACCATAAAATGATCAACAACATGCTGTGAACCAATCAGTCCGCGCTCTTCAGCCGCATACCAGATAAAATAGACCGGGCGCTTCAATTGCAGATCTGAACTCAGCAGCACTCTCGCCATTTCCATAACGCTAGATGAGCCGCTGCCATCATCGCCAGCGCCTGGCATTATACCATCGAGCGTATCCATATGAGCGCCAATAACCACTGCCGGCGCTTTAATGTCTTTGCCGATTACCGTAACCAATGAAGGCTGTTTATAAGGCGAGCGGGTTTTTACAAAATACGCATTGGTATCTGTGCGATTGTATTGTTTAGCCATATCCTCAAACGTTGTTTTAAGCCATTGTGCAGCTTCAACCCCGGTATCCTTGGTGGCAGAACGGTTTTTATAGCTGGTTAAATGGTTAAGCGTCGCCATAATGTTCTTGCGCCCAACCTGCTCGATTGCACGAAATACTTCAGACGGGTGCTTTATTTCATAAGGCCTGGACTTGAGCGGCGCTTTTGCTGCCGGTTTCTTCAGGAGCTGGCTGGCTATAGCCGCATTATTCTGCATTGATTTTTTAAAATGAGTGCTGACATTAATAAAACGGCCGCATTTTTCTTCATCTGCAAGCAGCACAATGCTATCAATATCAGCAAGCGGTACTTCAATAATCCGATAATTATTGTTTTCAGCCAATATGGGATAGTCTTTAGTCAATTTGGCCGCCAGACATTGCGGTAATTGCAATTGCTCAGTTACAACCTCTCCGGCATAAAGCGAACTGCAAAATAGCCCCAGGCCAGCCGAAATTGTTGCCATCCATCGTGAATAACGCATTTTTGCTCCTGTGTTGTAAAATCCCTTTGATAGTACCTGAGAGCCAGTAAGAAACAACCCGGTTTCCAAAAATTATTTTATGTCACTGATCTTATTGATTAAAAAATATTCACGAATTTTATCCAAGACAAAAATGATCTATTTTTGCCCTTATTATTATTGATAATCATTTTCATTTGTTATAAAGTTACAATTCCTGAAAATAGTTTATGCTTTGGTGAATAATGAGTTTAAAAACAAGAAAAATCCCTTATTACCTGGTCCTAACCCTGTTAACCGGCGGCGCCAGCATCATGTTGGGATTCCTGAGTTTTGGCGGAATGTTTGCGTTATGGGCCTTCTTGCCAGTTGCACTGGGGGCTTTTGGTTTATCTGTCGCTTATGAGGGTGAGATCTATTTACAAAATGTGCGCGGTGCGCTTAACAAACTGTTTTTTAAACCGAATTACTTAAAAGAACACTTCGCCAGAGAATATTTATTAAAACAGATTAAAGACGGTAACCTGCCTGATCCGGAAAATGAAAAATGCCCTCTATTCTTCAGAGATTACTTTGCCCAGCTCAAACGTGTTAACGAATTCAATCATGATGATCGCTATACTAAAGAAGGTGAAAAGCTTAAAAAGCGCGAGTTAAAACGCTTACGGATGATGGATAAATGGTTTGCACAGGAATTTTTTGCTGATGATAATGAGGAAAACCTGACGGCTTATCAGCAGGATTTACGCGCCTGGTTTAATGCTGGCGAACGCGAAAAACTCAAACAACAGTATAAAACCCGCACTCGGGTATTCTACGGTGCTGCGGCATTTAGCGTCATTGTCGCGGCCTTCGCTTCGCTGGGTACTATTTACCTTGCGATGGACACATTTCTTGCCATCCCGTTACTGGCTGGAATTTCAGCAGCGGCACTACCCTATATTATCGTACCGATGGCAATTATCGCCGGTGTGGCTTATGGTTTTCTAACCTATAACGCCATTACGGATATGATTAACAATGACAGCATCAGAAAATGGTACACTAAAATCCGCGACAGCTTTAAAGATGGCGTTAGTTTTCGCAATGTCATAATTGCCGCACTGGCTGTTACCCTCACCGCGCTGTCAATTGCATTAACCATCTGCACCGCGGGCACGTGGTGGACAGTGGCTAAAAACAGCACGCCCCTGTTTGCCTGGATGGCTAAAGTGCCCAGCATAATCATCGGGGTAGTCACTGGGTTATCCTCATTGTTTTTTAATGTTGAAAACATCGGCGAATCGCTGAAAATATTTTGGGAGTTGAGCTGGGAAGTTATCAAGAAACAATTTGCCAACGCCATAGAAGTGACGAAGGCATTATGGGCAAGTGAAGGCGCCATTCAGTTATTAAACCCTTTCCGTATTATTTTAAAGCTCACCATTACTCCGTTGCGCATCCTGCTGTTTTTAGGTCACCTGATAAGCATTGGCGTGACCGCTGATCGCGTACCGGGTATTTCTCAGGTTGCTTCAGCGCTGTTAGGAATCATCAGTGAAGGATTTGAAGACTTACACTATTTCTTTGGCCATATGCATGACGAGCATAAGCACACCGCTGAACAGGGCGCAAAAGAACAGTTTGAACATCTTTTAAAAGAGCATGTCAAAGAGCCAGGCGGCCATAACCATGATAAAGATATTCCAACCCAATTAATGATACTTCCCGCTTACCCTATATATCTTCTTGCCGCGCTATGGGATTGGACTTTTGATAAAAACCGCACTGAACGCTTTGCATTCGGCAGCCTCTGGCAAAATCGGCATGCGCTCTGGAAATCATTTGTTAAATCCTGGAATAAACAGCATGGGATCCTGGAGGAACAGGAATTCGCGGAAGAAAAGGTGCAGCAGCACAAAGTATCTCCTCAATGGTCGCGTGAATCGACTGTACTTCGCATTGACAGGCATCAGGAAAAATACCTCAATAATGCCTGGGTAAGCCCTAAGCTTGCGAAAGAGAAAAAAGAAGCGCTGACGCAATTAAAGCAGGTGGTACGGGAAAATCAGCAACAAAATCTGCAGCAAATACTGCAGACAGCGAAAGCTGATCCGACTTATAACAAGCAGCGTTTTTTCAGTTTCTCAGAAGATGCGCAAGCAAGGACAGCCGAACTGTTGCAGGATCTGGAAGCCGAGTCTTCTGCTGTTGCGATCACGGCATAGATTCACTGCCATTAAGTTAAAAATTTGGTCATTCCCGCGAAGGCGGGAATCCATATCTCAAGTTGGTTCCTTACTTTGTTTGATGGATGGCTCCCCGCCTTCGCGGGGATGACAACTTTTCTTAACTTAATGGCAACGCGCCAAAAATTAATTGTATCACCATAACGAACGCGCGATAATGCCGCTTTTTTGCACGAGAACTAATAATGCTTAATCCCCAGCAAATGGCAGCTGTTAAGTATATTGATGGACCATTGTTGGTACTGGCCGGTGCAGGCAGCGGAAAAACGCGGGTGATTACCCAGAAAATTGCTTATCTTATTGAACAATGCGGCTATGCCGCAAATGCTGTCTGCGCGGTGACGTTTACCAATAAAGCCGCCAATGAAATGCGCGCCCGGGTTGCATCGGTTATCCCAGCCGACAAGCGCCGCGGCTTAAAGGTTGCCACTTTCCATACGCTGGGGCTTACTATCTTAAAGCGGGAGCTGAAGCATTGCGGCCTGCGTTCAGGCTTTACTATCTTTGACAGCGAGGATTGCCAGCAATTGCTGCGATCCTATCTATCGCCGGGCAAGGCCAGCGATCGCGACTATCTGATGCAGATTCAGCACCAGATTTCACGCTGGAAAAATGATCTGCATTCGCCGGAAGATGCCTGCCGCTTAACGCCTGATAATGCAATATTTGAAGAAGCGCTCACCGTTTATGGCCGTTATCAGCAAGCGTTAACTGCTTATAATGCGGTTGATTTTGATGATTTAATCCGTATTCCGGTTAATCTGCTCCAGCGTCATGATGAAGTCAGGGAACGCTGGCAGAATAAAATCCGGCATTTACTGATTGACGAATATCAGGACTCGAACACCAGCCAATATCTGTTGGTAAAATTGCTGACAGGTATAAGGGCGCAGTTTACCGTGGTTGGGGACGATGATCAGTCTATCTATGCCTGGCGCGGGGCGCGGCCGGAAAATCTGGCGCAGTTGCAGCACGATTACCCGCAGTTAAAAATCATAAAACTTGAACAGAATTATCGCTCCACCGGCCGGATTCTGCACGTAGCCAATACTTTGATTGCCAATAATCAGCATTTGTTTGATAAAAAATTATGGAGTGAGCTTGGTTATGGCGAACCATTGCGGGTAGTGTGCTGCAAGGATGAGCAAGACGAAGCCGAGCAGGTTGTGGCTGATTTGATCAGTCATAAATTACGTCACGGAAAACGGTATAGCGATTACGCCATCCTTTATCGCGGCAACCACCAGTCACGTATTTTTGAGAAAGTCCTGCGTCATCATAGTATCGCCTACCGCTTAAGCGGTGGTCAGTCATGGTTTGCCAAGGCCGAAGTCAAAGATGTGTTCGCTTATCTTAAATTATTATGTAATGAGCAGGACGATGCCGCTTTTTTAAGGGCGGTTAATACGCCTAAGCGCGGGATTGGCGATTCCAGCCTGGACGCGCTTGGCCATTATGCCCAAAGCCGTGGCCAGAGCCTGTTTCAATGCGCTGATCACCTTGCCTTGGCTGATCGCATTGCGGAAAAACCACGGGCGGCATTACTTGGGTTTAAGCAATGGCTATTCGGCGTTCGTCAGGCTCTGGCGGCTGACGGCGCTACCGTGGTGGAAACATTACGGCAAATGGTTGAGGACAGTGGTTATGAAGCCCATGTTTATGAACAATGCGATACTCCGGCCAAAGCCCAGAAAAGAATGGACAACGTCTGGGATCTGATTGATTGGGTTGGGCGTCTGCTGGCTAAAAAACCTGAGCAATCATTGCACGATGTAATTAATAAGCTGATTCTGATTGATATTCTCGATCAGGCTGATGAGAATGATGGCGAGCAGGTACAGTTGATGACATTACATGCTTCCAAAGGACTGGAATTCCCCTATGTCTATCTGGTTGGGATGGAAGAGGATTTACTGCCGCATCGGGTGAGTATTGATGAAGACCAGATTGAAGAAGAGCGACGGTTAGCTTATGTAGGAATAACCCGCGCCCAACGGGAATTATGTATGACCCTGGCCAGACAGCGCCGGCGGCTCGGTGAACTGCAAGATTGCCAGCCTAGCCGCTTTCTTGATGAATTACCGTCTGACAGCCTGGAATGGTATGGTAAAAATGTTGAGCGGGATGAGGTTAAGTCTAAAGCGTTAGCCAAGTCGCATCTGGCCGGGCTTAAAAATTTATTGGGGCAGAATGAGTGATATAATAGAAATATGGTAGAATAACGGTTTTTATTTCAATATCAGAAATCCAACTTATGAACGAAAAGAACTCCCTGCAGCACTTTATGTTCCAGCATGCAGCTATTCGCGGCGAAATAGCTCATCTTGACTCAGTTTATACCACTATTATGGAGCAGAGAGATTACCCCCCTATCGTCCGGCATTTGCTCGGCGAAGCATTGGTTGCCTGTATGCTGATTACCGGCAGCATTAAATTTGAAGGGGAATTAAGTCTGCAATTTCAGGGGGACAGCCGATTGCCGTTATTATTGGTTCAATGCGATTACCAATTAAATATGAGAGCGTTTGCCAAATACAAGGAAGATCTTGAAACCCGTGATTATGCCGAAGCATTTCTGAGCGGCCAAATGGTTTTAACCATTAACCACTACAACCAGACGCAATCCTATCAAAGCATGGTACCGCTGGAATCCACTTCAATGAGCGAAAACCTGATGAATTATTTTGCTCAATCAGAGCAGATTCCCACCTGGATACGATTAGCGGCAAACGAGCATGGCGCTGCCGGCATGTTGTTGCAGCTTATGCCGGATCAGGATGTCGCCCAGCGGGAGAACTTTTGGGAATATGCAGTTCAGATCGGGCAGACCATTACTGATAATGAATTGTTTACGCTTGATAATGAGACGGTATTATATCGGCTTTATAATGAAACCGACGTCCTCGTTTTTGATCCCAGGCCAGCACGATTCAAATGCCGCTGTAATGCTGAAAAAATGAAGCAGGTGATTAAGATTTTAGGCGAGGAAGATGCTAACAACCTGATTACAGAGCGTGGGAAGCTGGAAATTACCTGTGATTTCTGTAATAGCCATTACGCTTTTGACGCGATTGATATTACGATGATGTTTCATCATAACAAGTAGTCCTACATAGCTTTGATGTAACGCTGAGTAATTTGTCATCCCACGAAGGCTGGGATCTGTCCATCAGACAAGGCAAGGTACCAACTTGAGAAATGGATTCCCGCCTTCGCGGGAATGACAGAATTCAAGACTGTATCTCCTCACGGCATTAAGCTAAAAAATTGTCATCCCCGCGAAGGCGGGGATCCATCCATCAGACAACGAGGTACCAACTCGAGAAATGGATTCCCGCCTTCGCGGGAATGACAGCTCTACTGTAAATGCGTTTCCCCTGAAAGCAGCGTGGGGTCTATATTACTTGCCTGCAGGTATTCCCCCCGCATTGCCTGTAATATCCGCTGCAGGTTGCCAAATTGCTCGCTTAATTCATAATACAAAGCGGCAGATTGGTTATCATGGCGTTCGCTGATTGTTAAATAAGCCGCTTTTCCCATGCCGGTGAAATAGCTCAAGTTTAAATGGCGCCGTTCGGCAATGCCAGGGAATAAGCCGCAAAACAACAGGCTTTTATCGCCGACATCTTTTAAGAGCTCAAGCTGGCGGGCATAAGAAGAGTGCATTGAATTGAGAAAATCAAGTGCGACTACTGATTCAATTAATCGGGCTCCCTGAGCAAAACGCATCAGTAAAAAAACCAGATAACTCTCAGTATTCTCATTAAGGACAAGCCGCGTTGCGACCTGTGCATCATTAACCAATGCATACCACTGGCTAATATCGGTGGGATGTAAAATCAGCTTCTTCATAGCAATCCCCTCTTTTCTTTTACTTCTCACTTTAATTTTAGCAAACACTGTGCCAAGCAATCAGAAAAGAAAAAAATTTATTCTCTACTCTCTTTATCGGTTTAAAATTAATATCACCTTACCTCTGTTCACATAATAAAAACAAAAATGATGAAAATTCTGATAGTTAATGATCTGAAATAACCGCAACCGGCTCGAACAACGCCGTCTCCAATCCGATTGGCCGGTCAAAAGCCAACGGTTGAACAATATTGCGCACCAGCGCCTGCCAGAATCCCTGATATAACCATTGCTGCAGAGGATGGGTAGGCTCAACCGGGAAACAAGGTCCATGATTGGCTTCCAGCAGCCAGACCTTGCTATTGGCATCAAGCATAAAATCCATCCCGAACAGGGCAATATTTTTTTGCTCTTTTTGACTGAACAGATTAGGGAAATCTCCCTGCAAGGCCTGCATCAGGTTTACGGTTATTTGCCGGATTTGGTCATACAGCGAAGGAAAGAAATCGAAACGATCAGAAGGGATCTGAATAACATTCGATTCGGAATCGTATAAGTGCTCGTTAGTTAAATGAGGCCGCAATTCAATAAAATTTTCGGGATTATACCGATTACATGCGACATTAAAATAACCATGACGATAAAGAAAAGCGCCGGCAAAATCCGTCAGCACCAGAAATAATCGGATGCTGAATTTGCGATCATCACGCAGCAGGTAAGGGTTTGTAATATATTGTTGTAATACATGCTCGCCGCCTAGTCGGTTCCGCGATAAAAAATGCTGTTCGATTTGCTCCGGGCTGGTAAAAATTTTAATGTGCTGACCATTATTCAGCAAAGCAGGTTTTAATATCCAAATCTGATCGGCCGCGCTGACTTCAGTCAATATCTGCGGCCAATTGCTGTCATTAATACAGTATGTGGCCGGCATAATCCAGTTGCAACGGCGGTTTATCAGATCAGCCAGCAAATGCTTATACTCCAGGGTCTGTGCCGCCTGTGGATTAAAAGAAAAATTACTGTCGCTGAAATCAGCCCGCCACCGAAAGCGAGTGCTTCTCCAGCCGGATTCCGTCAGATACCGGCTTAAATTATAATAAGCCGGCGACTGGTGTTCGGGAAGATAAAAACGTCCTGTTTGAGAAGGCAGCGCCATATTGCTCCCTGTTAATTAGTCGGTGCGCCTGCCAACTGCCGTGACAAAGAACCCAGGAAGAAAGCGGCGATTATGCCAGCAAGCAAGCCCCAGAAAGCGGCGCTGACACCGAACAGATTAACACCTGATGCGGATACCAGAAAAGTAATTAATGCCGGTTCACGTTGGCTTTCGTCATCAACAGCAACCTTCAGGTTTGCTCCCAGCGTACCTAATAAGGCAATGCCGGCAATACCTGCGATCAACTCTTTAGGAAAGGCGGTTAAAATACTGACTAATGATGCACTGAATATGCCAATTAATAAATAAAACACGCCTGCCCAGATCGTTGCCCGATACCGCCTGGATGGATCAGCTTCCGCATGTTCGCTGGTGCAAATGGCGGCAGTCATTGCCGCCAGATTTACTGAAAAACCGCCAAATGGGGCAATCAGCAGATTAATAAACCCCAGTAGTGTAACCAGCGGCGAAACAGGCGGATAATAACCGGCGCTATGCAATACGGCAAAACCGGGAACCATTTGTGAGGTCATAGTCACAATAAACAGCGGTACGCCGACACTGATTAATACTTGCCAGGAGAATTCAGGCTTTACCAGGATTGGATAAGCAAAGCTCAAATGGAAATCCGGGATGTGAACCAGATTTTGGCTGCAGGCTATGCTGGTTCCGACTATTAGCACCATCAGTATTGCCAGACGCGGAAAAAGGCGCTTGCCTATCAGATAGGTAATTAGCATTAGACAGATTAACAACATCTGATCTTGCATCGCAACAAAAACATTCAACCCAAAATTCAATAAAATACCGGCAAGCATTGCAGAGGCCAGCGAGCGCGGGATATGCGCCATCAGCCGGGCAAAGCAGCCAGTCGCCCCAGCGATAACTACCAGCAGAGCAGAGAGAATAAACGCCCCGATTGCCTGCGGCAGGCTTACGCCAGAAAGACTTGCTACCAGGAGCGCTGCCCCTGGCGTTGACCAGGCGACCAGGATCGGCATGCGGTAATATAATGAAACAAAGAAACAGCCGAAAGCTACGCCGACCCCCAGCGCCAGCAACCATGAACTGACCTGTGCCGAAGTTGCCCCCGCAGCGGCCGCTGCCTGAAAAATTATTACAGCGGAACTGGTAAAACCGACCATAACAGCGATAAAACCGGCTGTAATATTGGCAATAGAAAAATATTTTGACATGATAAACCTATTTTTGCAGGTTGAAGCGAGTAATGACAGGTAGCGTATGGCAGTCGTGCCAGGCTCGGGCGAAGAATAACATTGTTTTACCATAAAGCACAAGCGGTGAACACTGTAAAATCAAAGCCTATTGTATGAAGCAAGCCACAAAACAGACTGTAAAACTTCTGTAAAAATTTTAACTAAAATTCAGGTCAATGATTCTGATTATGCTAAACTTAACAAGAGATAAATAGAGGATTAGGAAGTTATGGCAGATGAAGCAGAAAGCACAAGCCCAGCAGTAGAGGCATCAGCTCCTGAGGAAGCTCCAGCGCCAGAAGCAGCGGCTCCAGAGGCAGCGGCGCCTGAGGCGGCGGGTCCTGCCGCAGCGCAGACTCCTGGCCCGGCAAAGCCCGCGCCTGCAGCTTCAAAAAAAGAAGAGCCTAAAGAAGCGCCTAAAAAAGAAAGTGTCGCCTCTGGCCTGGCCAAAAAAGAAAAGGACGATGATCTGTTAATGAAATGGATCAAAGAACTTCTGCGAATGCTTATCGAATTATACGAAGCACAGGAAGCGGCGCAGAAGAATATGAAAGGGCTGGAGGATGCCAAAGAGCAACAACAGGAAGCGCAGCAAGAGCAGCAGGAACAACAGCAAGAAGAACCGGAAGACATTCTCGGCGATTCCTTCATGCAGGATCTGGATAACGAAAATGATCAGACGCCGGAAATGGCAGGGCCTGAGCAAGACAACCAGGATCCGGCAGTAGAAATGTCAGCTCCTGCCAGCTCCATTAAAGCGGAAAGTGTTAACAATCCCGATTTTTTGCAAGGCGTGGATGCACCAGCATCGGGCGCAGAATCATCTTCCCCAGAAAAATCGAACGACTTGGAAGAAACAGCAGAAAATGCAAATTCCATGGCTATGGGTGGTTAGAACCCGGTCTTTGCGAACGCAGTGAAACTGGATAGTTTCGCTATCGCTCGCAAAGGCGTGGTTTATGGTCATAGATAAAATTTGCTCACAGAACCTGGAAGCATATGATTTCAGCGTTATTCAATGTATAATAGCAAAACAATGAGCTCAGCTAATTGATTTGCATTATCTCACGGTACACCAATAAGGTTTCTTATGATTACAAATATTCGTAATATCGCCATCATCGCGCACGTTGATCATGGTAAAACAACATTAGTCGATAAACTACTGCAGCAAACAGGTACTTTAAATGAACGAGGCCCGCGCGTAGAGCGCGTCATGGACTCCAACGATCTGGAAAAAGAGCGCGGAATTACCATTCTGGCTAAAAATACCTGCGTTAACTGGAACGGCTATCAGATCAACATCGTTGACACCCCGGGGCATGCCGACTTTGGCGGGGAAGTTGAACGCATCCTGTCTATGGTTGATTGCGTATTACTGCTGGTTGACGCGGTAGACGGCCCTATGCCGCAAACCCGCTTTGTTACCCAGAAAGCATTTGCTCAAGGCTTAAACCCCATCGTTGTCATTAATAAAATTGATCGTCCAGGCGCACGTCCGCACTGGGTTATGGATCAGGTGTTTGATCTGTTTGATAACCTTGGCGCAACTGATAAACAGCTTGATTTCCCGGTTGTATACGCATCAGCGCTGAATGGTTATGCCAAACTTGATCTCGATGATGAATCAAGCGATATGAATCCTTTACTGCAGACAATTGTTGATCAGGTTAATCCGCCGGATGTGGATGAAAATGGTCCTTTCCAGATGCAGATTAGTTCCCTGGATTACTCTTCTTATGTCGGAACAATTGGTATTGGCCGCATTACCCGCGGACGGATTAAAGCCAAGTCGCCAATTAAAATTATTGATAAAGACGGCAATATTCGCAGTGGCCGTATCCTGCAATTGCTCGGCTTTAAAGGGCTTGAGCGGGTTGAAGTGGAAGAAGCCGGCGCTGGCGATATCATAGCGGTAACGGGTATTGAACAGCTCAATATTTCAGATACTTTATGTGATCCCAATCAGGTAGAAGCCCTGCCCGCATTGTCTGTCGATGAACCTACCATCAGCATGACTTTCCAGGTTAATGACTCACCTTTTGCTGGTCAGGAAGGTAAATTTGTTACCAGTCGTAAAATTCGTGAACGTCTTGAGACTGAACTGTTGCATAATGTCGCGTTACGGGTTGAAGACACTGCTGATCCGGATAAATTCCGTGTTTCCGGCCGTGGCGAACTGCATCTTTCCATTCTAATTGAAAACATGCGTCGTGAAGGCTATGAGCTTGCGATTTGCAAACCAGAAGTCATTATGCGCGAAGAAAACGGTGAATTGCAGGAGCCTTATGAGCGGTTAACCGTGGATGTCGAAGAAAATCACCAGGGTTCTATCATGGAAAAACTGGGTGAACGCCGAGCCGAGATGCAAAATATGCTTCCTGATGGTAAAGGCCGGGTTCGACTCGATTATATCGTTCCAACTCGCGGTCTGATTGGTTTCCACACTGAATTCCTGTCAAGCACGTCAGGCACCGGATTGATGTATCATGTTTATGATCATTATGGTCCCGCCGTCAAAGGCCGTTTGGGCAAACGCAATAACGGCGTACTTATCGCCAATTGCCAGGGTACTGCACGCGCATTCGCCCTGTTTAACCTGCAAGACCGCGGCCGGCTGTTTATTGATCCCCAGGTAGCTTGTTATGAAGGCATGGTGGTTGGTATCCATTCGCGCGATAATGATTTGGTTGTTAACGTCACCAAAGAAAAGCAACTGACTAACATTCGTGCATCAGGCAGTGACGAAAATATTCTGCTGACACCGCCAATCAGGCTGTCGCTTGAGCAGGCGCTTGAGTTTATTGATGATGATGAATTGGTTGAAGTGACACCGCAAACAATCCGCATCCGCAAGAAAGAACTGAAAGAAAATGAGCGTAAGCGTACATCGCGCGCCAATGCAGAGGACTAAAATAAACGGAGGTCAGGGTCAACCATGAAACAGAAATTTCAACGCGCTATTCTGTATGCACGCCAGCATCGTGCCAATCAGGGCGTCAATGAAAGCCTGCAACGCCTGATAGATTTTTTAAAAGGCCGGCAGGTTGAAACCTTTGTTGATGTTGATACCGCCTCGTTCTTTCCAACCAACATACCTGTACTTGCCCGCAGCGAAATGGGCAAGCAGCAGGATATCATTATTGTCATCGGCGGCGACGGCAGTCTGTTATCAGCCGCCCGTATGGCAATCAGCGTTGATGTGCCGGTTATAGGCGTTAATCGTGGACGGCTGGGCTTTTTGACCGATATTTCACCGCAGGATATCGAGACGCAGCTTGGCGCTGTTCTTGATGGTCAATATCAGGAAGAACAACGTTTCTTATTAAAAACCAGCATTCACGACAATCAAAATGTTTATTTTCAAGGTAATGCCTTGAATGATGTCGTGCTAAGCCGGGGTACTGAAACTCATTTAATTGAATTTGATGTGTACATTGATCAGCAGTTTGTCAGCCACTACCGCTCTGACGGAATGATTTTAGCGACACCGACAGGTTCCACCGCCTACGCTTTGTCGGCTGGCGGGCCGATTATGCATCCGCAACTTAGCGCGATCGTGTTGGTACCCATGTTTTCTCACAGCTTAAGCTCAAGACCATTGGTTGTTGACAGCCAGGTTTCCATCGACCTGCAGATCAGCAAACGCAACGAATCTGATTTGCGCATCAGCTGTGACGGTCATGAGTCTAGGCTGGTAAAACCAGGGCAACAGGTTACTATTGAGAAAAATGCCCAGCGATTACGCTTGCTGCACCCCCTTGATTACCATTATTATGATACCCTAAGAATTAAACTTGGCTGGGAATCCAAACACCAGGGATAACATTATGCTCACCACCTTGCGCATTGAAAATTTTGCTATCGTTAAACAACTTGAACTCGATTTTTCAAAAGGAATGACCGCTTTCACCGGTGAAACCGGCGCGGGCAAATCCATTATGATTGATGCATTAATGCTGGCTATGGGCGGCCGCGCTGATGCATCGGTCATTCGCACCGGTGAAGAAAAATGCGATATCAGCACGGTTTTTTATATTGACCAGCAGTCAGAAGCAATACAATGGCTTAACGAGCATGATATTGATTCAGAGAATGGCGAAATCTTATTACGCCGGGTTCTCTATGCCGAAGGCCGTTCCAAATCCTATATTAACGGACAGCCCTTTCCACAGCAGAAAGTAAAGGAATTAAGCGAAATGCTGGTCCATATCCATGGTCAGCATCAGCACCAGACCCTCATGCTGCACCAGACTCACCGTCAGCAGCTGGATAACTTTGCCGCACATCATGATTTGCTGGCCGATGTCCAGCAGCAATACCGCCAATGCCAGAAAATTAAAACCGAACTGGATACTCTGCTAAATGCCGAAAACAGCAAAGATCGGGCAGATCTGCTTGGTTTCCAGATTGAAGAATTGCAAGCGCTGGCGCCTGTCGAAGGCGAAATGCAGCAATTGAGCGAAGAGCACCAATTGTTACATCACGCTCAGGATTATTTGCAGGCCACTCAGCAACTGGTCAATCTGCTAAATGCCGATGATGAACCGAATATCTGCCAGGGATTGAATCATGTGATGCAATTGTTGCAAAGCCTGCCGCAAGAGCTGGCCGCGGTTAAAAATGCCGGCGAATTAATTAATAGCGCACTAATCCAGTGCGAAGAAGCGCTGGATGAAATCCAGGGTTTTGCCGAACAGGTTCAGCTTGATCCGGAACGTTTGCAGGCTGTTGAAACAAGGCTTGGGGCAATCCATCAGGCCGCCCGTAAATATCATGTTGACGCTAACGAATTATCCGGACATTTATTGCAGTTGCAGCAGGAGCTCGCCGATTTCGAGAACGCCGAGAATCGCATAATAAAATTACAGCATGATTATAAGCAGCAACTGGCGGCCTATGAGCAGTCTGCACAACGCTTGCGTGAGTCACGCCTTAAGCACGCTTCGGCTCTGGCAGAAGAAATAAGTGCCATTATCAAACAGCTGGGAATGCCTAAGGGCTACATTACTATTGAAATTACACCGCTTGATAAAATGCAGCCGCATGGCCTTGATAAAGTAGAATATAAAGTCTGCACCAATCCCGGCATGGCGCCCGATACGCTGGCCAAAATTGCCTCCGGCGGCGAACTGTCACGCATTAGCCTGGCCATTCAGATGATCACCGCCCAGCGGGGCGCAACGCCTACCCTGTTATTCGATGAAGTGGACGTCGGCATAGGCGGCGCGACAGCTGCGTTAGTAGGACAATTACTGCGTCGGCTGGGCGAACGGCTGCAGATCTTCTGCGTCACTCATCAGCCCCAGGTTGCATCGTCTGCCCACCATCATTTTATGGTAGAAAAAAACAGTGACAACAACCAGACTTTCTCGCGCATTATTAAACTTGGCCAAACTGAAAGGATAGATGAAATTGCCCGTATGTTAGGCGGTTTGACCATTACCGAGCAAACTCGTTCGCATGCGAAAGAACTGTTAACTGACAGCGTGTAATTTAAATTACACGCTCGCCGAATTCTTCAATCCGGAATATCCTGATTGCAATCACGATCATAATCGCATTGTAGACAATATTAATGCCTACATAACAAATAACAGCGCCTAAAAGACCCAGCCAACGAACAAGAATAATACTGGCTATGGTCTGCAATAACAGCATGCTCATCGTTAATCGGGCGCCCACAGAGCTGCCTTCACGCGAATATTGAATCATTTTGGATAATGGCATGGAAATCGAATAAGTCACCACATTAATCAGACAGGCATAAGTATAAGGCAAAGCATCAATGAAGTTAGACTGGTAAAGCAACAGAACCTGCCTGGCGGTAAATCCCATTATCGCCATGATAACCAATGCGATTGCGAAGCAGATTAACAGGTATTTGCGCATGACCGCCTTCAGCTGTTCACGGCTTTGGGCAAATGCCGCAGAGATATCAGGACCGATTAAAATTCCAATCGGCGCTATCGCGATAAATGCCAGATTGATAATCGAACTGGTAGCCGAGAACAACCCGACCGAATGCTCATTATGCCCTAACCACTCAATCACCATCAGTGGAATAGTTGCAAACACATAACGATTCAGATTTTGCACGGTATAACCATAAATTTTTTCGCGCCATTGGGTCGGACGTTGATTGGCAATATCTTTGTAGATCTGAATTTTTGACCGGCGATTAATTATCAGAGAAACCAGAACGATGATTAAATAACTCAAAATAAAGCCGATTAACATAACATGCGGGAAATAGTGAGGATCGTCATGGAAAAAGCGAGGAAATATATAAAAATAAATAGCCAGGCTCAATAGAAAATAACACAGGGTCTGCAGCAGGCTTAGCACTACGGCCGTGCGCATATAATCAACAGCGCGGAAATACTGAATAAAGATATTGTAGAGCGACAATGCAACCGTACCCCATAAAAACAGGAATAGCGGATGGCTAAGATCAAAAAGGGTAATATCCGACAATGCGCGTGCCAGGGCAATGAGAGCAATGCTGCATAACAGGCCGGAAACAAACATTGTGGTGTAGATCGGCTGTAGAAAGTCCTTGATCGATTGAGTCAGGCTGACAATATCGCTATATTTTTCCTGGATATAATATTTGGGAATGTAATAAGCAATAATGGAGTCAATGCCCAGGGTAATGAAAGTCGCCAATAATAACAGCGCACTGGTCGCCACCGAAAAATCACCAAACAACGCTTCACCGGCATGACGGGCAACCAGCATATTCACGACAAACAGCATGAATTGATCAGCAATAATAATAAACAGGTTTAAAGCAAAATCCATTTGAAACAACACTACCTTGTGTAATTGTTATTTCTGGCGACTGTAGCAGAGATGCCCTACAGGGTCAATTTCACCATAAGAATAATCAAATCAGCGCAGGTTGGGCTGTAAAACCCATAGCCGTAAAGCTAAGGAATTAAATTTCTACATTTCACAATATCGTTCGGGCTGAGGAAGCGCTTTAGCGCTGTCTCGAAGCCTGTGGTAGAGTGCCACGCCTTCGAGACAAATGCTCCGCATTTTCCTCAGGCCGAACGAATATGTGCTATAAAAGCCAGCAGTCAGTTAAGGAATTTTGTACATTTACTATTCTAATTTCCTATGTACCTGGCTTAACTTGACAGCCATGGGCTGTAAAACCCAACACTCTTCACCAGCCAGCGAACAAAACTATTTTTTATCCATTAATGGGCAGGCTGTAACTGGCAAGCAATGATGAACCTCACTGCGGCAAACATTCCCGCCTCTGGCCCATAATCCACTGGTTAGCGTACTTTTCATGGCCTGATTACTCTGAATGCTGATGAAAAATGGCCATTGCCGTTTAAGCAATTTATACGTACAAGTGATCATATTTTGTTCATCAACCGCTGCCCATGCAAAGCATAACCGGCCATCAGGAACTTTCTCGCCAGGAACCATAACCTGCCATTCTATGCCTGCATTCATCAGAGTCTTATCGCCCAGCGCTTTTGCCATTACGGCAGTATCCGGACAATAATTAACGGCTGGTCTCCGCAATTTAAGCGGAGCGCCTGCATTCAGGCTGGTAGTAAGTACTGCCGCTACAAGCATAATTCCACGTTTTGCCAACTGTGATCGAGTGAGCATCCGCTGCTCCTGTAAATGCTGATATGTATAATTATAAACCATGTATATGGGATTAGGGCTATAAACATATAAAATAGTCCCGCCAATAAGATTTTTTTCCTAGGGTGTGTTTTTAAAGTTTTTCTGGAAGCGAAAAGGCAAGAAAATGAGGCTGAATTTTTGGTCGATTGAGGCGAATAGCCGGCTCTATTTAACGAAATCGAGCATAAATTCAGACCATTTTATTGCTTTTGGAGCCCAGAAATAACTTTAAAAACACGCCCTAAGATAAGCTTAAGGAATTTATGTTATCTTGATTCAATCACCATATCATGTATTGGAGGTATATATGTCCCGCGTTAAAGTCTTTATTAAAGGTGACTGTGACACTGGTAAAACCCAACTCCTTAATCGACTGAGCGATAGCTCGTTTTCAAATAGATATATAGCAACCATTGGTTTAGATTTTGCCAAATATGCTCACAATGAAAACAATTTTTTCTTATGGGATACCGCTGGGCAGGAGAGATTTCAAACCTTTGATCCAGAAATGCTAAAAGACTCGAAAGTTATATTGTACTGTATTAGTGTATCTTCCTCAAATCTTTCGGCTTTTTTAGCTTTTTATAAAAAAGATATTGTTAATACACAATCGAATTATCCTACCGCAAAAATTATCATTGTCGCGACTAAAATGGATAAAAAAGAGGATAATTTCAATAACCTGACATTAATCCATGAGGTTGCTAAACAGTATAATTGTCCATGTATAGAAACATCGGCAAAGGATAACACCGGGATTATAGAATTAAAGAACCAAATATCGGCATTAGCTAAGCCTGCTGCAACAACCGAATCGCAAATAAATGTGGAAAAAGAAAGACTTAAATCAATAATTAATACTCTTATCAGCAATATTGAGGATGGCACAGGCCGAAAAACTTCGGGGCGGGGCTCAGCGAAGGTTGTAAAGTTACAAAATGAATTGACAGCAATAACAACAACTGAAAATTTTGATGAACAAGCGACTATCGTAAGACTTAAGAAAATATGTGCCGAACAACGACATCCATGGCGGTTATTTCATACTCCTCATAGCGCTAGAGAACTTGAGGAATTATTGGTACCTTCCCCTACAATTTCTACGCTCTTACAGAAGTAGTAGCCTTGACTCTTTGCACAGGACAACTTCTGTAGGTTGGGTCGTTCCGACCCAGCATTATTAATCTTCAATCACTTTTCAGATCTTGAGTGCCCGATAAAAAGTCTTGTTGGGCAAAAACGACCCAACCCACACGTAATACAAAAAATTGTCCGGCACAAAGGGAGACACAATCAAGGTTTTCCTCTCTTAAGATTAATTTAAGGAATAAATGTTATCATAGTTACATAACATTTATTCTGTATCGGAGCATATATGCACCTCTTTAAAGTTCTCATGATGGGCGATTCTAATACTGGTAAAACTCAAATCTTAAATCGACTGACAAATGTCGCATTTTCAAATGAATATAAGGCAACCAGTAGTATTGATTTTGTTGCGTATGAGCACGATGAAAACAGATTTCAATTATGGGATACCGCTGGGATAAAGAGATTTCAACATCTAGGCATGGTTTTTTACAGAGGCACGGATGTTATATTGTACTGCATTAATGTATCTCAGACAGATCTTGCGGCCAATGTAGCTTTTTATAAAAAAGAGATTGATAATACACAATCGAATTGTCCCACTGCAAAAGTTATCATTGTCGCGACTAAAATGGATGAAAAAGAGGATTTGCATAACCTGAAATTAATCCATGAGGTTGCTAAACAGTATAATTGTCCATGTATAGAAACATCGGCAAAGGATAACACCGGGATTATAGAATTAAAGAACCAAATAACGGCATTAGTTAAGCCTGCTGCAACAACCGAATCGCAAATAAATATGGAAAAAGAAAGACTTAAATCAATAATTAATACTCTTATCAGCAACATTGAGAACGGCACAGGCCGAAAAACTTCGGGGCGGGGCTCAGCGAAAGTTGTAAAGTTACAAAATGAATTAACAGCAATAACAACAGCTGAAAATTTTGATGAACAAGCGACTATCGGAAGACTTAAGAAAATATGTGCCGAACAACGACATCCATGGCGGTTATTTCATACTCCTCATAGCGCTAGAGAACTTGAGGAATTATTGGTACCTCAATCTACAGCACCTACGGCCTTGCAGAATCAGTAGCAGGTGGGCATCCCCGCGAAAGCGGGAGCCAACTGGAGAAATGGATTCCCGCCTTCGCAGAATCTCAGTGTCCTATTAATTTTGGCTTAAGGAATTTTTGTTATAATGGTTATGTAGTAATCATTATATGTGGGAATACATATGGTTTTTAAAATCCTGATTAAAGGCGACAAAAATGCTGGTAAAACTGAACTTGGTAATCGCTTATCACTCAATCCGTTTTCCGGTATTTATAAAACTACCTCTAGTGCTGCCTTTTACCAATATGAAGAACCGGATGATAAAGGCAATATAGACACATTTAAATTATGGGAAACCACTAATGATAAGAAATATCAAGCCCTTACTATTATTCAGCAACGAAACATAAACGTCCTGATTTATTGCATTAACGCATCTCAATCAAATCTTGCGGATAAGCTACCTGATTATAAAACAGAGATTGATGAAATTTTGGCATCTAATTCAGACGCTAGACTAATTGTAGTCGCGACAAAGATAGATCTAAAAGAAATTGAGGATAATCTGAAACTAATACAGAAATTTGCTAAAGAGAATGCCTGTCCCTGTATAGAAACCTCTGCAAAGGATAACACTGGAATTGATCAATTAAAGCAGCAAATATCGGTATCAGCTCGTCTCGCGGCAACAACTGAACCGCTAAACCCGAAATCGATATCAGCTCCTCCTGCTGCAACAACCGAACCGCCAATAAATCCGGAATCGGTACCAGCTCATCCTGCTGCAACAACCGAATCGCCAATAAATCCGGAAAGAGAAAGACTGAAAGAAATAATTACAACTCTTATCCATAATATTGAGAACGGCACAGGCCGAATAACTTCGGGGAGGGATTCAGCAAAGGTTACAAAATTAAAAGATGTATTAACAGCAATAACAACAGCTGAAAATTTTGATGAACAAGCGACTATCGGAAGACTTAAGAAAATATGTGCCGAACAACGCCACCCATGGCGGTTATTTCATACCCCGCATAGTGCTAGAGAACTTGAAAAATTATTGGTACCTTCACCCACAATTTCTACGCTCTCGCAGAAATAGCAGCCTTCACTAGCCCGCGTGAATGGCAGTATCCTCTTAATTCTGGCTTAAGGTATTTTTGTTATAATGATTAAATAATATTCATTATGTATGGGAGTACATATGGACTTTAAAATCCTCATTAAAGGCGACGGTGAAGCTGGTAAAACAGAACTTGGTAATCGCTTATCAGGCAATAAGTTTTCCCGTGTTTATAAAAAAACCTTGGATACTGCCGATTACAAATATAAAAAACCGGATGATAAAGGCAATATAGACACATTTAATTTAGTAGAAATCACTAATAATAAGAGAATGGGAGACGTCTATACTCGTCTTCATCGACCAACCACAAATGCCCTAATATATTGCATTAGTATCTCTCAATCTAAGCTTGCGGAAATGCTACCTGATTATAAGAAGGAGATTGATGAAATTTTGACATCCAATTCAAAAATCAAACTAATTGTAGTCGCTACCAAGGTAGATCAAAAAGATTATGAGGATAATCTGAAACTAATACAGCAATTTGCTAAAGAGAATGCCTGTTCCTGCATAGAAACTTCTGCATGGACTAACACTGGAATTACTGAATTAAAAAACCAAATATCGGCATTAGTTCATCCTGCTGCAACAACCGAATTGCCATTAAACCCGGAACCGGTATCAGCTCATCCTGCTGTAACAACCGAACCGCCAATAAATCCGGAATCGGTACCACCCCCCCCTGCTGCAACAACCGAACCGCCATTAAACCCGGAACCGGTATCAGCTCATCCTGCTGCAACAACCGAATTGCCAATAAATCCGGAAAAAGAAAGACTAATATTAATAGTTAACACTCTTATCAAGAATATTGAGAACGGCACAGGCCGAAAAACTTCGGGGAGGGGTTCAGCCAAGGTTAAAAAATTGAGAGATGAATTGACAGCAATAACTACAGCTGAAAATTTTAATGAACAAGCGACTATTGTAAGGCTTAAGAAAATATGTGCCGAACAACGACATCCATGGCGGCTATTTCATACTCCGCATAGCGCTAGAGAACTTGAGGAGTTATTGGAACCTTCATCTACAATTTTTACGCCCTCGCAGCAGTAGCAGCCTTGACTCTTTGCACAGGGCAATCTCTGTAGGTTGGGTCGTTCCGACCCAACATTATTAATCTTCAATCACTTTTCAGATTTTGAGTGCTTGATAAAAATTCTTGTTGGGTCAAAACGACCCAACCTACAAAAATTGTCCGGCACTAAGAACCTACACTTATGATGGCTACATTGTTAAGATTTAGTTAAGGATTGACTGTTAAAATGGGTATATTTTAGTGGAAATGAGTCCAATGTATGCGTAATAAAATTTTAATTATAGGTGATTTAGGAGCAGGTAAAACACAGTTATCAAATCGTTTCACAGAGCAGCCCTTTTCGCCAACTTATTATGGCACCATAGCTGCTGATTATAACCAATTCCAATTGAACAACAGGATTTTTCAGCTCGTGGATAAATCCGGAGATAAGCGCTATCAATCCTTGCTTGCTTATATAGAACAAGATGCATCATTATTTTTGTATTGCATTGATGCCTCGCAGCCAGATCTTGCCGCCAGGTTGCCTGGTTATAAAGCAGCGATTGCAGAGAAACAAAAACACCTTCCTAAAGCAAAAATGCTCTTAATCGCAACCAAGAGGGATGAAGAGAGTTCTGGTAAAAATATCGCATTGTTAACCCGGTTTGCAAAAGAAAATAATTATTCTTGCATCGAAACATCAGCTAAAGCCAACACTGGTATTGATAAGTTAAAACAAGAAATTCAGCGTGTGTTTAATTGTGAAGAAAATGCACTGAAAAAAGCAAAACTCCTGGCTATTGTAACCACGCTGATCAGGAATATAGAAATTGGTAAAAACCGGAAAACTACCGGGATGGGTTCGGATAAAGTTGCAGAGCTAAAGAAAGCGTTGGCAGCGATAGAACAAACAACGGATGGAAGTTTTAATGAACAGGACACTATCGTTAAGATTAGGGGAATATGTATACAACGGCGCAATTCATGGGATTTCTTTCGTACACCTCATAGTGTGAAGGAGTTTGAGAATTTGTTGCTGGCTGAGGCTCCGGTGGGTGGTATGTAATTTGTTTTACCCTCTCCCCGGCCCTCTCCCGGTACGGGAGAGGGGGAAGTGGATGCTGTGGGGGTATGGTGTCTGTTTTTTCCCTCTCTCCGGCCCTCTCCCGGTACGGGAGAGGGGGAAGTGGATGCTGGGGGTATGGTGTCTGCTTTTCCCCTCTCCCCGACCCTCTCCCGGTACGGGAGAGGGGGAAGTGGATGCTGGGGGTATGGTGTCTGCTTTTCCCCTCTCCCCGACCCTCTCCCGGTACGGGAGAGGGGGAAGTGGATGCTGTGGGGGTATGGTGTCTGTTTTTCCCCTCTCCCCGGCCCTCTCCCGGTACGGGAGAGGGGGAAGTGGATGCTGTGGGGGTATGGTGTCTGCTTTTCCCCTCTCCCCAACCCTCTCTCGGTACGGGAGAGGGGAAATGATGTTTATTAAACTTTTTAAACCCCCTCTCCCGTATCGGGAGAGGGTTGGGGAGAGGGGAAATATTCTTCTCTTAATGCCCTCAAAATCACCTCCAGTACCGTTCCAGTCTGCTGAAGCACATCATTATTCCAAAACCTCAACACACGATACCCTTGAGAGTTAAGATATAAAGTTCTTTTTTCATCGTATTCTTGATTCAGCATATGCTGGCCGCCATCCAGCTCAACGATTAATTTTTGTTGCATGCAAACAAAATCAACAATGTAATTATCTATAGGTACTTGCCTTTTAAACTTGAAACCTTCCAAGCGGTGGGCTCGAAGGTATAACCATAGTCGGGATTCGGCATCGGTGCTGGCTTGGCGGAGGGCTTTAGCTCTTTTTAGAAAATCTGGTTTCATTTTGTCCTTTTACCCTCTCCCCGGCCCTCTCCCGATACGGGAGAGGGGGCGTTGATGTTTATTAAACTCCTCAAACTCCCTCTCCAATATGGAAGAGGGGATTCGATGTTTATTAAACTCCTTAAACTCCCTCTCAATATGGAAGAGGGGATTCGATGTTTATTAAACTCCTTAAACTCCCTCTCCCGTATCGGGAGAGGGTTGGGGAGAGGGAATTTTATTTTCTGTTTCCCGCTTCTTCCTGGAAAACATTTTCCTGAAACGCGCAGCAATTAAAACCGGAACCAACGCGAGCAATTTACCAAATTTAATAAGCAATGCACCTAAAATGGCAAACAATCCGAACTTCTTGGCGGCCATTGTTCCAGCGATAAGCGCAGTCAGTGTATAGCTGGCTTTTTTATCGGTACTTTCAACATAATCCTGATAACGTTTGCCTTCATTAAATTTAATTGTATTTAATATTTTTCCCAGATGCGGATATGTCGCCTCATAGTCCTCGGCAGGTACGATCATTGTGGTTCCTAACCAACCCTCTCTTCCTAAAGTACCAACAGTATTGAGGATGCTATTTTCAGTATTGTCCTGACTCTTTATAGCTACCGCAAATTCAAAGCGATGCGTTTCAGCCTGATAGGATGGTTTTTTCTTCCAGCCAATAATATCCAAACTGCTATAACCTTGGCTCACGCGCTCCTTATTTACACCCTTGGCTGCTTTTTTTATATCCTTGAGTATATTCTCCATATTACTATTTTTTGCATCGGTATCAGAAATATAACCGTCATTCCTGAAAGTAATCGGAATCATCCAACCAATATCAAACTGATCAGGCAATATACAACCCTGAACATATCGAAGATTTTCTGCCTGCGCCCCCCACGCCGCCATGAGTTTTTCAGTTTGCGCCTTAGGAATAAAAAGATACCCGGCAGGCAAATCAATAGTGGCCTGATCAGCGATAGAAATAGTTGCGGGTCCTGTGATTCTGTCACGAATAACTTCCTGAAAAACACGTTCCTGCTCCATTTCATCAGCATCGATAGCCATAGCAGCAGATTGAAATAACATCAAAAAGATAATTGCGAAAAAGTTGGCAGCTTGCTTATACATTATTATTTTCCATGAATATAAAACGCGGGTATGGTGCCTTTTGTACCGATCATTGTCAATGATCGGCTGCTATTCCTGGTTCAGGTAGGTTCGGCGCTCGTTCATCGTTTCAATGCTGTTTAAGACTGTATTTCTGGCAATTTCCTGCATAATTGGTATGTCAATGAGCGGGGTACCGTTATGGATAGAATAGGCAATCAGAAAGCTGTCTTGCCAGGTTTTTTCATTTTTGCGGCTATGCGATTTTAACCATAGCGCAGCCCAGAGAAAATGGAAGAGCCAGTAATCACGGTGCTTTTCCAACTCTAGCTCAAAAATAGCATCCAGCGCATCTTCAATTACACAAATCTTGACGCCATTGACAATACTGCTACAACGATTAACCAGCTTGTCTACATGCGCACTTTCAATAAACCATGATTCACAGAATGCCTTGGTGCCAAACCACGATCTGGAGCGTTTAAACGATGAGGCAATCAGTTCCGGAGTAAACGGTGTAATCTGAATACTGATATTATCGATTATGGCAGGAATATCGATCAACTCGGGGTGAAAATGCAATCCCAGCATTTCCTGTATTTCAAGCAAATGCAGATCAGGCGATTTACCCTGATTAACAGTAACCGCCAAAAAATGGTTTGTAATTAACTGGAGATAATCAACATTAACGCCCCGCAGAGACACGCTTTCATCAAACGCATCGGCATAATAGCGTTCGATTTCCTTGCTATCCATTTCCGGGGTTATCCAGGCATCTTTAATACCAAGTCCCTGTTTCAACAATAAACCACAGAGGCGATACTTTCTTCCTTTGCGAAACTGTACAAAAATACCCTGTGCACCACTGCCGTCAACTTCACTTGACTTGATCTTATATGTCGGCGCTTTACTTTCTTTCCTGAACACAACCCCTTTCATCCGCTGAATTTTAATCCAGCGATTAAACTGATCCTGATAGGGTTGCGGATACCAGTTAGCCAATACCTGCAAACGCGATAAGGAATTGGAAGTAAAAGTCACCGCATGAATAAGTTCTTCGATAGTGGCTGCAACCATGGAACGCACTTCGGGCTTCGGATGCATCAAGCCAAGTAAGGCAATATCCTGCCCTTGCGGAACACTATAAAGATCAATCACCAGATCACAGAAAAATTCCGCAGGCATGGCATGACTTTGAGCAAAGAAATTTTCTGCGATATCAAAAACCGATAAATCGGACAGTTCGGTAATCATATCCTGAATTGCAGCCAGATGATCCACCTCTGACTCATCAGAAACCTCAACATCCTGCCCTGCCAAATCAAGATAGGCATCGCGCAAGGTTGACGATAATTCAACATGCACATCGTAAAACGCATTTAAAATGGGCAGCCAGAAACTTAGACTGTGGTTGTTCTGGCGAATAATTTCTGCCAGGTAATCCATCAATCGATTTAAAGTCTTATGCGCACTTTTACTACCGGTTTCATGGCTTGATTGTAACTGGGCTACACAAACATCGAGGGCATAAATACAAGCGGAATAGTAAGCACGTTCGTTTTCGACCTGCTCATCAGTCATCAGATTGATAATATCAATTAGCTGAAAAGCAAGTTCAGGATTAATCAGAAATGAATTAAAATGGTTAGAATCAGGCTCGGTATTACTTTCAATAAGACCGGCCATATCATGAATCCACTGCTTTAAAAAATCATTGTCCTTGCTCATTACGGTTTAGCCACCTGTCTTGGCCTGCCATGTTCATCAATGGCAACGAACACAAAGGTTCCTTCAGTTACCTGAAACCGTTCCAGGCTGATTGCTGATTGTGTCCATACCTCAACGGCAATTGTCATCGAGGTATTGCCTTGCTTGATTAGCTCAACATGGCAACTGACTACGTCACCGACATGAACCGGCTTCAAAAAGGTCATCGAATTAATTGCAACCGTGGCAACCCGGCCAAGAGCAATTTTCTTTGCAAGTACGCCCGCGGCCAAGTCCATTTGCGACACCAGCCATCCGCCGAAAATGTCGCCATTTGCGTTGGTATCGGCGGGCATAGCTAATGTTTGTATTGTTATTTCGCCACGGGGAGCGTCTTTCATTCAGAACCTCGCTTTAATTTGGAGAAAGCATCAGCCATTGCCGTATTAAACATCGGTTTTTTATTATTGCCGAAAGCAGGTTGCTTTTTATCTTGTGCTTTTTTCTGCAACTGCGGCTTTTTCGCGGCCTGGGTATTGGCCGGCTGCGGCTTGCTGAATTTGACCGGTTTTTTCTGCTGGGCGGCAGCTGGCGCTTTTTCTTCATCCAGACGCATGCTCAGGCCAATACGGCGGCGTTCTTTATCAACTTCTACCACCTTCACCGTTACAATATCGCCAGCCTTCACTACAGTATGCGGATCGGTAATATAGCGGTTAGTGAGCGCAGAAATATGAACCAGGCCATCCTGATGGACGCCGATATCTACAAAGGCGCCAAAATTGGTTACATTGCTGATCACGCCTTCAAGAATCATTCCCTCATGCAGGTGGCTGATGTCTTCAACACCCTCTTTAAAGGATACCGTTTTAAATTCTGGACGTGGATCACGGCCAGGCTTTTCCAGTTCTTTTAATACGTCGCGAATAGTCGGCAAACCAAATTGCTCATCAGCAAACTCTTGCGCATTAACACTTTGCAGCAAGTCCCGGTTACCAATGATTTGCTTTAATTCCAGTTTTTGGGTTGCCAGAATCTTTTCAACCAATGGATACGCTTCCGGATGCACTGAAGACGAATCCAGGGGGTTGTCGCCATTCATAATCCGCAAGAAACCAGCCGCCTGTTCAAAGGTGCGCTCACCCATCCGTGGAACCTGTTTTAATTGTTCCCGGGTTTGAAACGCGCCATGCTCGTCGCGGTAGCGGACAATATTTTCCGCCAGTGTCTTGTTCAGGCCGGAAACTCGGGTCAGCAGCGGTACAGAGGCAGTGTTAACATCAACGCCAACCAGGTTTACGCAATCTTCAACCACTCCATCAAGGCCGCGGGCCAGACGGCTTTGGTTGACATCATGCTGGTACTGACCGACCCCGATTGATTTGGGATCGATTTTAACAAGCTCGGCCAGTGGATCCTGAATTCGTCTGGCAATGGATATTGCGCCACGCAAACTTACATCGATATCTGGAAATTCTTCTGCTGCCAGTTCAGAGGCGGAATAAACCGATGCTCCGGCTTCACTGACTACGACTTTGGTCAGTTTCAGATCTGGATACATTTTTATTAAATCAGCAACCAGACGCTCGGTATCGCGCGAGCCAGTGCCGTTACCAATACTAAACAGCGTCACATTGTGACGAACTGCGAGTTTGGCTAATTCGGCAATCGCCTGATGCCATTCATTTTGCGGCGCAAAAGGATACACAGTAGTATAATCCAGCAACTTGCCAGTGACATCAATAACACTCGCCTTCACGCCTGTCCGAATACCGGGGTCAAGACCAATAGTTACGCGCTGGCCGGCTGGCGCAGCCAGCAGCAGATCACGCAGGTTGCGTGCGAATACGTTTATCGCCTCTTCATCAGCAGCTTCACGTAAGCGATTCAATAATTCCAGTTCCAGCTTGGTGAACAGCTTCACCTTCCATGCCATACGCACTGTTTCAAGCAGCCAGCTATCAGCAGCACGCTGTTGGTCAGTAATCTTAAACCACGATGCAATACGGCGCTCGCCATATTCAACGTCGTCAGTCAGCACTAATGATAATTGCAGGCAATTTTCACGGCGGCCACGGAAAAGCGCCAGAGCACGGTGAGACGGGATTTTTTTAACCGGCTCGGAATATTCAAAATAATCAGCGAATTTAGCTGCAGCCTTATTAGCCTTGTGTTCCGCGGAGGCAACCGATTTCAGCACAGCATTTTGCCAGAGATACTCACGCAGCTCGGTAATCAGCTCTGCATCTTCGGTAAATTGTTCCATCAGAATCTGGCGTGCACCTTCGAGAGCAGCCTTGGCGTCATTGATCTCTGCTTCAGGATTAATGTATTGGCCGGCCTGGGTTTCCGGATCAAGAGCCGGATCCTGCAATAATGCCTGTGCCAATGGTTCAAGCCCTGCTTCCCGTGCAATCTGCGCCTTGGTACGCCGTTTGGGACGGTATGGCAGGTACAAGTCTTCCAGTCTGGTTTTGGTATCAGCGGCCAGAATGCTTTTTTCAAGCTCGGGGGTAAGTTTTCCTTGCTCGGTAATCGATTGCAACACAACCGCACGACGCTCATCCAGTTCACGGATATAATGCAGCCGCTCAGCCAATCCCCGCAAATGGGTATCATCCAATCCGCCGGTGGCTTCCTTTCGGTAGCGTGCGATAAAGGGAACTGTAGCCCCCTCATCCAGTAACCGAATAGCTGCTTCTACTTGCGATACTTTAACATTAAGCTCCCGCGCAATCACACTAGCAGCCGATAGCATCTCTTGAACCATTTACATCCCCGTAATGCATAAAAAATAGATAACACATCATTATATCTGTTTAAATATTTTAGACAAAGAAATTTTGACAGTCCGCTGTTTTAACATCAGTATTCACTTCCTGGCCGCGAGGTTTAAACAGGGTAAAAGTAGAAACCTCTCTCAGCGAAACATTAGGACTGTCATCTACAAACGCTATTTCCAGCTTCGATAATGGCGAATGAGACAATAACAGTTTTTCCAATACCTGGTATTCAAATAACAGCTTTGCAAAAGCGATATCAGGCAAGCTGCAAAACTGATCATAATAGAATAAATTGAAGTATTCGTTAATTAATTCCATTAAAACAGCCTGATCGATATCCGGCCCCGGCTGCCATTGCTTAAGCGCTTCGGCAAGCGCCGCATCAGGCTGAAAGCCCTCAGCCATAAAACGCAATGCCCGGATAACACGTCGTGGATCCTCATCCAGTCTTGCTACCGGATCGCCCAGCATACGCAATCGACGTGCTTTAATATCTTCAAGAGCAAAGCCGCATAAATCATAATAATTGCCATCCAGTCCCCACAGACCTGCTGTAATGCTAAAATCATAAGCGGCGAGATAAATGTCAGCATGGCTATCTTTAGTCATTGCCGCTTTACTGTTAATCTGATATTTGGCTGTTTGAAAGTATGATTTAAGCTCTGCAAGCGATGTCGTTTTATAATAACTACAGGTATCAAGCGCACGATTTCCGATCGCTGGTAATCCAAAATGCTTAAGCACATTATTAATTGCAAAAGTGCCTCTGACATAATAGCTTAGCTCAGCCATTACGGCCTCAATCCCATAGAGAGCCGTCAGGTATCGCCCAAATTCCGGATCAACCAAATCAGCCTGTACTGGCTCTGCAACCGGCGGGCTTTCGATTGGCGCTGAGATTTTCTGCTCTAAATCAGAAGCTATTTCTGCAACAGGCGGCATTAAAGGCGGGATCGACTCATTTTTTTTCAGTACGGTTTGTACTTTAGTACGGATACGTTTCCCTATTTGCAGCGCCGGGATAAGAGGAGTTATTGTTAATTCCAGCGATAGTTTGCCATTTGAATCAGGTTTTTCATCAATTTTAAGGATAGCAGCCTGAGCCTTTGGCCTGGTCAGTTCTTTTTGCAAATCGCTTAAAATACTGGCGTTAAAAAGTGCTCGGGTTACATAAATCTCCTCTGATTTCACTTGGGAAAATTTAAAGCTCCATCGCTTATCAAAAGGCGGCATAGTTACTGTTAATTGAGTTTTTTCTTTATTCCATGTCAATGTAATATCACTGCAAGCGCCAAACTGATTACTAATCGAGGCTTCCCAGGCAGCACTATCAACTTTTACCCCGGAATTGCTGACATCAAATAATTCCGCTTGATTGCTATTTAGCCAATTTTTTTGTTGTGGACTCCAGAAAGCAGAAAAATCAGCCAGATTTGCTGTGATAATATGAGCTACAGGCGCCAGATCAAATTTAGCAAGATCGCAGTTTTTCAATAATTTTTTTAATAAATCCGGATTTTTTTCCAGCAGTTGAATCCCATCTGGCCGTGTCAGAATTGCCTGAGTTATTGCTGGGTGTTGTAAAAATTCAGCACTCACCAGATCAATCGCTTTTACCGGAATTTCCTGATTTGTCTCTGGATCGAAAGCAACGGTTTCCGCTGCATCCAGATAAGCAAAATCAATCATATCGATAAACTCAGGGAAAGCGGTTATGAATTCCCGGCATTTTGGATTACGGATTACAGCCAGTAACGCGGAGTCATAGATTACTCTTTTTTCGCCAACGTCACAGGCATATTGCCATGTTTCTTTACTGAGCTTCGGGTAAAACTGAGGATTGGCAAGAATAAAAGCAAAATCAAAAAATTTAAAAAACATATACGCTAAATTATATTTAATTCCTTTTTCTCCGCCATCCGTTTCATGCTTTTTCATACTAAAGAAAGCAGACAAATCCATTTGCGCAACAGCCGGCCGTAGTAATTCACCGGTATACGCACGGCTTATAGCTGTTTGCATCCTGCTCTCTATATTGGATGGATCCAGTGTTTTTAATTGCTGTTCAAAATAGGCGCGAATAGCGGGATATATTGCATCTGTTGTAACACCGGTTGTTGATGTTTCTTCTGAGAAAGAATACTCTGCACGCCTTTCTACTTCTACCAGTGCAAGATAGCATTGCACTTCGAATGACAGGTCTGTGGTTGCGGCCAGATTAGCGGTGATAATCCTGCGCAATTCGGGTGAATCAAGTTGTAACAGGTTATTTTTATTCATTTCAAGAAAAGCCCTGAAAACCTGTCTCTGGCTTTCAAGGATCTTTATGCCTGCGGGATCAGTAAGTAAACGCCTGGCTAATGGTTGAAAGCTCACTAAAGCTGAGCTTAAATAATTAACCATCGGCTCGCCTCTGTTGGTTGCTCGGAAAGCCTGGCCCTGGCGATTTGTAATTTCTATTCTAACGCTGCTGATTACACCTGTTACGGTGTTGATATAAGAAAAATCAATCAGGTTTACAAGAGCAGGATATCGAGCAAATAGCTGCAAACAATCCTCGCTTCGCATTATCGCAGCTAAGGGCGACTCTTTATATGGTATCTTGTCTATTACTAACGAACCTGTATCGTGTAATATTTGCCCGGTTACGGCATTTAACAAAACAGGATGGTTATAAAGAAACGGGATGCCGGCATAATGAATCATCAGTAGAAACAGATTTCCCTGAAAACCAGGCAGTTCAATTTTGCTTGCGAGTAAATCCTCCGGGTTTTGGCCTGGACTGAGTTCGGCCTTAACCGCTTTAATAATATCTTCTTTCTCCGGGTTAACCAATTGTTCAATCTTTGCAATGAAATCGGCCATAGCCTGATCAACATTTTCAGACGCATTTTTTGCTTTTTCGACCAAGTCTTCTGATAATCCACTAACAGGCTTGTAAGTTTGGGGAATCAGCATTAATTTATCCAAATCTTTTAATATATTTGCTGAATTTTTTTTCTTCGTCATATTAGATCTACCTCGAGCTGAAACTATACGCTTATCACCTCCATGTAATGCTTGTCCTTCAGCAGCTGGCGCTACGATTGAGTTTTCCAGTTTTGAAACAGGAGAGACGAGATCCGGACGGTGTTGCAATAACCAGGATCGTTGCTCGCCCCGCCAAAAAGTTGAAAAAATTTTCAGATTATTTTTAATAATATGCTCAACCGGCAAGAAATCAAAGTTTGACAAATCTCTGTTTTCCAACAGCACCCGCAATATTTGCGGGTATTTTTCCAATAACAGGATTCCGTCAGGTTTGCGTAACAGGGCCGCAGAAAAAAGCGGGTGCCGCAGATGAGCTGCGGATAAGGCCGTAACGGCTGGAATTTCTTTAATCTCCTCTATCGAGCTCGCTGTTTTATTATCTATATTTGCAATGGATTTTGCTGTGATGAAATAAGTAAAATCAATTAAATCCGTGAAATCAGGGAATGCCTCAACAAATACTTGCCATTTGGGGCTTCGTAAAATTGCCAGTAGTGGGGAGTCCTCCCTGATGCCCTGACTGCTTTGTTGTGTGCAGACATGCATTAACGCGTCGCTTGTAAGCGCAGAGCAGTATTTTGGATTTTCGCTAAGAAATCCCATACTGAAACTATTCAGTAACAGGTAAGCTATGTTGAATTGGCCAAAAGATGTTTCTTTTATAATTCTGAGAAAATCGGCCAAATCAAAATCCGCTATTTCCTTACGGCCAAGCTCTCCCATTATCTGGAGAAATTGAAACATATTTTCCCGCTTGACCTCATCTTCATGCTTACCGTTAGCAGTTGTGATTTTAATATTTTCTGCATGGCGCTGAGCATACTCTACCAGATCGGCATATAGAGCGCTTACGGATAGTCCGCTTGCAGAGCGGATTTCGGGAAATAAATACTTACCCTCCATAAATACTATTTTTGCGGCAGCCAGTTTCGCTATTAATGAAAAAGGCAGCTCATTTAACACTTCAAGATTGGGTGTGATTAATTGACTCAACATTGCCCGATCAAAAGAATCTAAAGAGTTTTCATTATTTACTAGAAACTTCTTCAGCAAGCGGGAATTAGCTTTTAAGGCATTAAAAATTTCTGGTTTTTGCAGTAGATTTATGGCAACTGTTGTACGATTTGCCGTTTCGGAACCTGCCTGTTCATTACCTTCCCTCTTTTGCTGATTTTGTGTCATAAAGCTCTCAGTATTAAGATTTAAGGATAAAATTTGTGTGGTAAATAGCCAAAAAGACAGAAATAATACAGGGTTAATTGGAAAAATACAAAAGCTTTATGTTTTGAGCATGAATAAGGCTACTTATTTGCGGATTAACCAAACATAATTATCAACACCAATTTCCCCGGCTGTTCCCATAACACTACGCTCATGTCTGGCCAGGGTAGTTTGTTCGCAGGAATTATAAACTGTCTGCACTTCATGCTCGCTCACACTATAAGGCGGCCCAGCCTGTTTATTTTGATCGTAACTTAATGTTTTCAGCAAACCGCATGCGTCAGGTTTCAACCATTGCAGACATTTCGCCACATAATCAGCCCGCAATTTTTGGGGTAACGCAACCAGTGCGGCGCGATCATAGAAAGCATCCAGCGGGGGAATGGCTGAATTATCGAGAGTAAAAATATCGCCTGACCAGATTGTCAGTGCATCATTAGAATAACAGCAATGTTGCCCATTAGGGTTTTTATGCAATATGAGTCCGTTTTCGGACATAAACTGCTCAATTGCCAGCTCGCTCAGCTCAATGCCGACAACCCGATAGCCTCGCTCGACAAGCCAGAGCAGGTCAAGGCTTTTGCCGCATAGAGGAACCAGCACCGTTGCGTTTTTGGCCAGTTTTAATTCTGGCCAGAATCTAATCAGATCAGCATTGACTTCATTGCGGTGGAAGGGTAATCGCCCTTCCAGCCACAAGTCCTGCCAGAATTGTTGTCCTCTGTTCATTCAACCGTAACTGATTTAGCCAGGTTACGCGGCTGATCCACATCGGTTCCCTTCGCAACTGCAACATGATAAGCCAGTAATTGTAACGGAATGGTATAGATAATAGGCGCAGTCCAGGAACCGCAACTTGGTACCGGAATTAACTTGGCGCCGTTTGGCTCCCAATGCTGTGAATCATCAACAAAGACGAATAACTGACCGCCACGCGCACTCACCTCATGCAGGTTTGATTTCAGCTTGTCGAGCAATTCATCATTGGGCGCAACCGCGATAACCGGCATATTCTTGTCAACCAGCGCAAGAGGGCCATGCTTTAATTCACCAGCCGGATAGGCTTCAGCATGAATATAGGAAATTTCTTTCAGTTTAAGCGCACCTTCCAGGGCCACAGGATATTGCACCCCGCGTCCTAAAAACAATGCGTGTGATTTATTAACGAAATCGGGAATCAGCGCTTCAATCTGATCATTCATCTTCAGCGCCCGCTCACAGCACAGAGGCAATTCACGCAATTGTTCCAGTACTTTCTCCGCTTTGTCAGTTTTACACAAAGCGGCAGCCAGCATTAATAATGCCGCGAGTTGAGTAGTAAACGCCTTGGTTGAGGCAACGCCGATTTCGGTACCGGCCCGAGTCAGGAATACGCAATCAGCTTCTCTCACCATCGAGCTGGTTGCTACGTTACAGATTGCCAGCGTAGCCAGATAGTTAGTCGCTTTTGCCTTGTGTAAGGCAGCCAGGGTATCGGCTGTTTCACCCGATTGGGAAATGGTGATAAACAAAGTATTGTCAGAGACGACTACATCGCGGTAACGGTATTCACTGGCAATTTCAACCTGAGCAGGAATGCCGGCCAGTGATTCCAGCCAGTAGCGGGCAACCAGTCCAGCATGGTAACTGGTTCCGCACGCTACAATATGAATCTGTTTAACCTGGGGGAAAATGGCAGCGGCACGTTCGCCAAAACTGGCTTTTAAAACATCAAGGCTTGCCACCCGCCCTTCAAGGGTATCGGTTAACACCTTGGTCTGCTCATAAATTTCCTTGAGCATAAAATGACGATAAGGGCCTTTGCTGACCGCCTGGCTATCGTTCTCAAGCCGGTGACTCTGGCGCTTGGCCGGTTTATTATCGACATCATAATAATTAATTTTGCCATTGAGCAGATGAGCGCTGTCGCCTTCCTCAAGATAAACCACTGACTGGGCAAATCCTCGCAATGCCAGCGCATCAGAGGCAATAAAGTGTTCACCCAGCCCCAATCCGACAACCAGCGGGCTGCCTTTGCGAATAGCAACCAGTTCATGCGGCCGTTTCTGATGGATAACGCCCAGAGCAAAAGCGCCATGCATCATAGTTGCCGCTTCCTGTACTGCCTGCAGCAAATCTTCATGCAGCATATATCGGGAGTGAATCAAATGGGCGGCAACTTCGGTGTCGGTTTCCGAAGTGAACTCATAACCCTGAGATTTCAGTTTCTGACGTAATTGCTCATGATTTTCAATAATACCGTTATGCACCAGTGCAATTTCACCATGGGAGATATGGGGATGGGCATTCAATTCACAGGGTTTGCCATGTGTTGCCCAGCGAGTATGCGCAATCCCGGTCGTACCGGCAACGGATGTTTCTTCCATAGCATCTGCCAGGGCCTGTACTTTCCCCTGAATCCGAACTCGCTTTAACCGGCCGCTCTTATCAATAACAGCGATTCCCGCTGAATCATAACCGCGATATTCCAGACGGCGTAATCCTTCCAGCAAAACACCACTGATGTCACGTTGTGACACAGCCCCCATTATCCCGCACATAGTGACTCCTTAACCGGCTACAAAATCCACGATTATGACATACTTTATCTGCAAAACCTATGCACTGCCTGGCATTTGGCAGTCCGCCTGATAACCATGCTGTTTCATTGTCTGGCAAATTTCATAGGCAAGATAATTATGCGCCCTTGTTGACGGATGAATTTCATCCCAGAACAGATAATCCTCCTGATTGTCGCATACATGATAATTCTTTTCATCGGGCGCAAAATCCGGATCGCGATAGCGCAATAACTGTGCATAATGCAAGACATAGTTGCCGGCAAAAGGTGAGTTAGCTATAGGCTGAAATGATGTCAATTTTACATCAATACAGGCATTACTCACATTACGAAAACCATAATCTGCCGGGTTTTGCAAAGCGTTGCGCACAAATTGCTGCATGTCGATATAGAGGAAGTCAACAGCCGGCATTGTCCGCTGCCAGTCGCCGACTCGTTTCTCAAGGCGTTGGTTATGCAGTGCGACAGCTGAATTCAGTACGTCTTTATCCGTTGTATAGACAAATTTAGGGGTATAACCAATTTCCGGCAATCCCAGGACAATAACATGTTGTGCGCCTGCCTGTATCAGCCTGTGCGTGGCCGCTTCCAGTCCGTCAAGCACATTATCAACATATCGGCTCATAATTGCAGGATTATAATTGTCTTCAAATTTCAGGACATTGACGTAATCGTTAGCGCCGCTAAACACGAAATAAACTGTCTCCGGATCAAGCTTTGGATTCACTAACAAATAAGCCTGCACGGTCATTCCCAGACTTGGCGGAATCAATTTACCCACAACCAGGGTTTTTAAGGTATTAATCGGATGGCGGATCAAATTCCAGACTGTCAACTGATAATCATAAGTAACCGCCCAGCTGCCGCCAAAAGCCTGATTGTAGTAAAATCGCTGGTCTTCGCGATCAACGCCTAGCATAGGCGCCAGATATTCATTCCAGATTCGGCCATTGGAAAAATGCGCCTGCCAATAGGGGTCAGCCGGAATAACCGGCACGCTGCGTACTTTGCTAATGAGTGTAGCAAGCAATGGCCCAAGATCCTGATCAAAAAAATGGTTAACTACTTTGATGCCTGAATCCAGCACTGTTTGCGGAACATGATAGGCAGCGGCAAAGTCATGCATTTTATTGATCACAAACACTTTAAAAGGGTAAACCAGATAAGCCGGGCTTTCGTCCTTGCGCAGGCTTTTCAGCAAATGGTTAACATTTCCATTATCTGACAGACTGTCGCCGAAAATAACCATCGATTTGACCGGTATCGCGGCAGTCAGGGTTAACGGAATAAAAAAAACGATAAAACAGAGTACTGCACACATCCTTGTGTGGTATGTCATATTTGCTCCTTGCTGTTATTGTTCTTTTTCAGCTCCTGTTTTTCATTAAGCGCTGTTTATCCCGCTGCCAGTCACGCTCTTTGATGGTATCGCGTTTATCATGAGTCTTTTTCCCTTTGGCCAGAGCAAGTTTCATTTTGACTTTATTGCTGCGCCAATATAAAGACAATGGTATTAAAGTATAACCCTGCCGTTCAACACTGCCAATTAATTGGCTCAACTCGCGCCGATTAAGCAGCAGTTTTCGGGTTCGGGTTGGATCCGGAAATAAATGCGCGGCTGCGGTTGGCAGCGGCTGGATTTGGGCGCCAAGTAAAAACGCTTCGCCGTATTTCACTATCACATGCGCGTCCGACAGGTTGATTTTGCCGGCACGCAGGCTTTTTACTTCCCAGCCTTCCAGCACAAGCCCTGCTTCATATTCTTCTTCAATAAAATATTCAAAATGCGCTTTTCTGTTTACCGCAATGGTTGCGCTATTGTCTTTGTTTGCCATTATTGTTGCCTTAAAACATGTTTCTTAAATTCGTTGGTTCACTGCCATTAAGCTAAGGATTCTGTCATTCCCGCGAAGGCGGGAATCCATCTCTCAAATTGAGCCTTTACCTTGTTTGATGGATGGATCCCCGCCTTCGCGGGGATGACAATTTCCCGACCTACTATTCAAGCTGATTGCTTAAGTATACACTCTTCCGGAATGGTTATGAAATGGGAAATATGAATGAACATAAACGATAAAATCAGCGATTTTTCTTTCCAGGGCACCAATGGTTTGCAAGCCAGGCTCAGCGACTATCAGGGCAAATGGGTCATTCTCTATTTTTATCCCAAAGACGCAACACCCGGCTGTACAACAGAGGGCCAGGATTTTGGTAATAACTATGCAGAATTTCAAAAACTGAACGCGGTGATTTTCGGTATTTCACGCGATAGTCTGAAATCACATGAGAATTTCAAATGCAAACAGGCGTTTCCTTTTGAATTAATCAGCGATAATGATGAACAGCTTTGCCAGTTGTTTGATGTTATCAGGATGAAATCCATGTATGGCAAACAGGTAAGAGGCATTGAGCGCAGTACGTTTCTGATTGATCCAGCCGGTATTTTAAGGCACGAGTGGCGCAAGGTCAAAGTAGCGGGTCATGTTACTGAAGTATTTAATACTTTGAAAAATTTACAATAATTCTTGACGTTACCCGACAGCCTCAGCAGAATTGGGTTTACTTATAGTTGATGGGGTTAGTTTTATGGATAAGGAAGTTAAGCACCGCAAGTTGTTTGTACTTGATACCAACATTTTGATGAGTGATCCTACTGCCATTTACCGCTTCGATGAGCATGATATCTATTTGCCCATGGTAGTGCTTGAAGAATTGGACAGTCACAAAACCGGTTTGTCGGAAATTGCGCGTAACGTGCGTCAGACTAACCGCATGCTTGACGAATTGATGAGCCATGCCAGCCATGAAGAAATTGTTGCTGGACTGCCCATCCCAAGCTTTGCCAAAAACCAATCCCGCGACACCGGCCGCCTGTTTTTCCAGACTGACGAATTCGAGCAGATTCGCCCGACGGCATTGCCTGGCCATAAAGCCGACAATACCTTGCTGGCAACAGCCCGCGGCTTGCAGAAAAAGCATCCGGATCGCGAAATTGTCATCATTTCCAAAGATATCAATTTGCGGATAAAAGCCGGCATTCTGGGGATACCGGCAGAAGATTATTATAATGATCAGGTTCTGGAAGACGTTAATCTGCTGCATAGCGGCCTGCATATTCTCGACAATGATTTCTGGAGCACGCATGCCAAAGACATGAACGCCTGGCAAGAAAGCGGCAGAACGTTTTACAAAATCAGTGGCCCGCTTATCAGTCAATGGAATCCAAACGATTGCATCAGTACTGAAGATAACCAGTTTCAGGCGATTGTAAAGAAAATCGAAGCCGATCATGTGATTGTCCAGGTCGCACGCGATTATATGCAAGGCAAACATTCAGTCTGGGGAATTACTGCCCGTAACCGCGAGCAGAACTTTGCCCTGAACATGTTGCTTGATCCTGAAATTGATTTTGTGACCTTACAAGGCTCGGCTGGTACCGGGAAAACGCTGCTGACTATCGCAGCCGGATTGACTCAGGTTCTTGATCAGGGCCGCTATAATGAAATCATTATGACGCGCGTTACTATCCCGGTCGGCGAAGACATCGGCTTTTTACCCGGAACTGAAGAAGAAAAAATGACGCCCTGGATGGGGGCGCTTATGGATAACCTGGAAGTTTTACACAGTTCGCAGGAAGGCGGCAGCTTTGGCCGAAATGCTACCCAGGATCTGCTTCAGAATAAAATCAAAATCCGCTCATTAAATTTTATGCGCGGCCGAACCTTCTTAAGCCGTTTTATCATCATTGACGAAGCCCAGAATCTGACAGCGAAACAGATTAAAACGCTGGTTACCCGGGCAGGTCCGGGCAGTAAAATTGTCTGCTTAGGCGATATCAAGCAAATTGATACCCCTTATTTGACTGAAACGACGTCGGGTTTAACCTTCGCGGTGGACCGATTTAAGCATTGGGAACATAGTGCGCATATGACTTTAACACGCGGAGAGCGATCAAGGCTTGCATATTATGCCGCTGAGCATTTATAGTACGCGTTTTACAAGAGGATAAATAATGAACAACCAAGCAATCACTTTTGACGACGTGCTTCTGGTTCCTGCTTATAACCACCATGAGTCCAGACGTGTGGTCGATATCAGCATGACCGATCGTCTGGGTAAACTCAGCCTGCAACTGCCGGTAATCAGCTCCAATATGGATACCATTACCGAAAGCAAAATGGCGAACTTCATGACCAGTAAGGGCGGAATGGGCGCTTTACACCGCTTTTTAAGCATTGAAGACAATATTAAAGAGTTCAAGCTTTGCCAAGGGCAGGTTTTTGTTTCCGTCGGCTGTACAACTGCCGAACTGGAAAGAGCCGAAGCGTTGCGCGATGCCGGAGCGGATTTCTTCTGTGTCGATGTTGCCCACGCTCATGCCAAATACGTTGGTAAAATGCTGAAAAGCCTGCGTCAGTTATTGGGTGACCGCTGCATTATGGCGGGTAACGTTGCAACATATGCCGGTGCAGATTATCTGGCCTCCTGTGGTGCAGATATTATTAAAGCCGGAATCGGCGGCGGCTCCGTGTGCAGCACCCGAATTAAAACCGGCTTTGGTATTCCAATGCTGACCTGTCTTCAGGATTGCGCCCGTACTGATCGTTCAATCGTTGCTGATGGCGGCATCCGTACTTCTGGCGATATCGTTAAAGCACTGGCTTTTGGAGCAGATTTTGTCATGATCGGCGGTATGCTTGCCGGTACTGAACCTACGCCCGGCGAAGTGATTACCAAAGAGGACGGCAGACAGGTAAAACGCTACCGTGGTATGGCGTCACGTGAAGCGCAGGAGGACTTTGTCGGCCAAATGCAGGAATGGAAAACGGCCGAAGGCGTTTCAACAGAGGTCCCTTTCCGTAATAACCACGATAATATTATCGCTGACATTACCGGCGGACTACGCTCAGGTTTAACTTATGCCGGTTCGGATACAATCTCTGAACTGCAACGTAAGCTGGATTATGTTATCGTCACTCAAGCCGGCCGTCTCGAAAGCCTGCCGCACAAACTGATGGAAGTTTAAATCGCTGCCGTCATCTTAAAGGGGAGCCCGCTTTCTCTGAGATGGCGGTACCCCCCACCGCTACTATTTTCAATTCTTATTGGCAGAAAAATTTAATCTGACCTATATTTTATTAGCCTTCTTACAAACGCCTCTTGAAGCTTTTACTGCAGTAATACTCATTATTGTTATGGAGAATAATATGAGAATTATTAGAGCATTAGAACCCAGGGACAATACTGCAATCGCTGAAATCATCATTAGTGTATTGGCTGAACACGGTTTTACCAACCCTACAAACGGAGGCTATGATCGAAATAATCTGCCAGAAAAAATCCGGGATCTTTACTCATTTATTCGCAAAAACAATGGTTCTTATTATGTGATCGAAGACACAGAAACCAATAAAATACTTGGCGGCGGCGGTTATATTATATCCCCTGGCCCTGTGTCAGCGCACTATTCTGCCAATGTTCTTTTCTTCAACCATCATCAAAGAACAATTTGCTCATTGGAAAAATTTTATTTATTGCCTGAAGCACGCGGTACTGGACTGGCTGAGGAAGTATTTAAACGATTACAGAAATCTGCTTTTCTGAAAGGGTTAAATGCCATGTATGTGAGTACCGAACCCTGTTTAAACAGAGCAATAAGCTTCTATAAAAAAATGGGATTTATGGAGATCGAACCCCATAAAAAAAATACCGTAAGACTGGTGCACCGCCAGCACCGGGCAGCAGAGCCAGTGCCCGAAGAAAAGTCCGTAGGTTGGGTCGTTTGACCCATAGCTGTCGCTATAAACCCATATCCGTTCGGCCTGAGGAAAATGCGGAGCATTTGTCTCGAAGGCTTGGCACTATACCACAGGCTTCGAGACAGCGCTAAAGCGCTTCCTCAGCCCGAACGATGTGGTGAAATGTAGAAATTTAATTAACTTGACGGCTATGGAGCGTTTGACCCAACCTACGACGCCCTTTCCTGTACCAATCCAAGAAATACTAAACCCAGCAGTAAATACAATGGCAATATTGCCAGCGCAGTATGGAATCCTGTCAGCGTAAACCGGGTCACACCGTCAACCATTTGCGCACCCGATAAATCAAGCAATCTGCCGATTAGCGGCTCGGTTAAGGCATCAAGAAAGGCATCACTGGTATTGATCATTGCAATAACTGTTGCCGTCAGGCAAAGCTTGTTAGTTTCTTTGCCTATGGTAAATACCAGCATAAACGCCCCGGTGCCAAGCCCAAACAGAAATAACTGGCTGCCAGCGACTAATAAAGAGGATGAGGGGTAGTAAATAACCATGGTAATGGTTATCAACGACAACAATAAGCCGGCAAACATCACTTTGCGGCGTGCGTTAAGACGCTGTGCCAGCAAACCGGACAGCGGACTGCCTATGCCAAGTCCGATAAAGACCAGAGACATTAATGACGAAGCCTGAGTTTTATCGATCAGGTAAGCCTGCTGCAAAAACGGATTACCCCATAAGCCGCCGAAAACTGCCAGCGGAGAAAACGCAAATCCGCTATACAAGGTTAACAACCAGTTCTGCTTATTTTTCAATACTGTCATGATATCGCTAAAATTTAGCGGTGTTTGCACAGCAGATTCTGGCTGGGAATCCCGCACTGCCAATGCAAAGATAAACGCAAGCGCCAGGCCAAATACGCCCACCAGCAATAAACAATCGCGCCACCCCAGCCAATCGGTTAATAACGACAAGGGAGTCTGGCCAAAAACAGCACCCAGCATCACTGCTGTCGCCAGTAAACCACTGACAAAAGAATAATAACGGGCCGGAAACCACATCGCTGCCAATTTCAGATAAGAAACCGTGGCAAAGGCAACACCCATCCCCATTAATGCGCGGGCAACTCCGGCATAAAACTCACTGTACATCTGGGAAAATATCAGCGCACCCAGAGCACAACAGCCAATTGCAAGCGATGTCAGCAGGCGAGAACTGAATTTGTCCATTAAGATTCCGACAAATAACTGAGTTATCATATAGGCATAATAAAAAGTAGCCGCCAGATTACCCAGGCCGGTTCCAGTCAGTTTAAATGTCTGCATTAATTCATCGGTGATAATACTGGGGAAAATCTGTAACACATATTTATAAAACAGAAATAAAGCGCATAAGCCGACAACGAAACTGGCATAGGCCAAACCGGGGTTTTTCTTAGATAGTGATGTCATAATTATTCTCAAAAACGGTTAATAAACTGAATAACGTTTTATCGTAGCCGGTGGGGAGCCTGCTCTGGCGTTACGATAACAGAAGCCGCCAGGACAGGCTGCTAATGAGAATAATAATGCTGACCATGAATAATGACATAACAGCAACAACAGACTGTTTGAATCTGTGCTCTCCAGATGAGAATCTGTTGCTGGTTAACTTCATGCTTTGCCTGAATCTGTTACATTGTGTCCAGTATATCGCTCATGCTCAAATTATGTCAACAATTTTGTAAGTTGGCCGTTTAACCTCAACATGTTGAAAACTCGCATTTTTCACGATTTGAGGTATATAATTTACTCATACAGGTTTAGCTAATAATAAGAGGAAATATCCAATGAACAGGGATGATTTCTGGTGTATGCGACGGGGAAAACAATTGGCGGTTCTTTCCAGTGAAGACGAGCATTTACTGTCGCCTATCAACCTGCGCAATGGCAAGCGCCATAAAGCGCTCCTTCTGCTTCATGGCTTTTCATCTTCGCCAGCCGTTTACCGCCTGTTATTAAAACACCTGAAGCATTATGACGCCTTGGTCGCGCCGGTTTTACCTGGGCATGCGGAGAACCTGGCGGCATTTGCCAATATGAAAGCGGCGGATTTATTCAGTTATGTCGAGAATACCTGCAGCCAGCTAATCAATGAGTTCGAGCGTGTTGATGTGCTGGGGTTATCAATGGGGGGCTTGCTTGCCTGTCATCTCGGCATGCGCTTTAAACTTAATCATTTGTATCTGCTGGCGCCAGCGTTAGATCTGCACCTTAATCTCGAACAATCCATCAAACTGGCGCAAGGGTTACAATGGTTGGGATTCAGGCAGTTTCGCAGCGCAGCGGGCAATCTCTACACCTCCTCCGCCTGTGAAATTGCCTATCGTCAGTTACCGCTCCCGGCCATTATTGAAATACTGACCATCATTAAACATTTTAAACTGGGGCCATTATCCTGCCCGGTCGATTTATTCCTCGGCGTCCACGATGCGGTAGTTGACTCCCAAAAAGTAGCCCAACAGTTCGCCAATCAACCCGACGTTACCTTGCATTGGCTGGAAAACTCAGCCCATGTACTCCCCTTGGACGGCGATCTGGATTTAATTATAAATACCATGACGAAGGAATGAGGCACAATGCATTAATACGTTTGTTTGTTATAGCGATCGTAATCCCTTAAATCGTCAATATTCCAATCCCGCATATCAAGTACAGAACCATTGTTCGCCATGAAATCCATTTTCATATCCGGAATCTTGAAGAAATAGATGTCGCTGGCATCCATAGCCAGTGTATGCTGCTTTTCAATCGCTGTTATCTCAGCGACTGAACGCCCATGGGTTTTGACAAAGGATCTGCGGGCGCGTAAATAGCGGCCATTAAATCGTGAACTGTCCCATAACTCCACATCCAGCTTATCAACAATACCGCCTAGTTGCAGGAAAGAATGGCCGCGGGCGCGAATAACCAGTCGATTGCTCTTGATCCAATACATGCTGAACGAGCCATCACCGTCAATAATCAAATCAGACAGGCCAACCACACCGACCAGCTGAACCTTGGGGTTACCAGTCATAGCCAATTGCAGGTTTTGCGCTTTCACGCCTTTAATTTCAACATACCCTTCACCATTAACCTCCAGCCTGCGCAGATTAATATCTCCCGCCAGCGTGGTGCGGCCTGAATTGGTAATGATAAGATCAAGCAATCCAGAGCGCAGATGCTGGCCAGTTATTCGGCCTGAACCAGTATAAGTAAAGCCATTCAGAAACCGGCCTCGAATATCCGCATTCACTGACCCAAACTGGTTATTTGGAACCTGAATTATCAGGGTATTATTCTGAACAACCGTTGTTGTCTGTGCCAATGCCCTCGGATCGCCTGACAAAATTACTTGGGGTTTCGAATAGCCAGTATGCAAATTCACATTAACAGTACCAGTCACGGTAACACGGTTAAAAGACGAAACCGTGCGTGTTTGAGGACTCTTGGCAAGCGCTATTGGCTGCGCTCCATGCTGACGCAAGGCAGCGTTGCGCGCACAACCAGCAGCAACAACCGCGAGCAGTATGACCAGAAAAAGCCGTTTTAACATGAATATAATTCCAAATTAATCAATCTTGTTACATTAAAAGAAGTTGGTTCAATGCGCAAGCTTAACATTGCATGTATTGTTTTGATGTATAGGATTTTCGACGAAGGGTGGCGAGGTGAGCTGCAGTTCTTAGCGCGCAGCTTGCGAGCACTAAAACTGCAGGTTACCTTGACAGGACCCTGAGACACTGGTTTTCAATAGGGCACTTAAAGCGCTGAACTCAATCTTTTTATTAGAATAGATAATGAGTATTGGGTTTTACAGCCAAACTTATTCTTTGCTGGTAAAATCGGAAATACCTACCATCGCCGGGCATCCCTGGTAACGATTAGCCTCCGGGGCTTTATCAACCAGAGCAGTTAACGATTCGGCCGCAGGAATCAATGGCGGCAACTGGATATATACTTCTACCAGCATGCCATTTTTGCAGCCAAGATATATTTTGCGTGCATTTTGGGCGCCAAACGACTCATTTATTTTTTCCTGCAATTGCGCGCGCGGAATTCTTTCGCCAACATGCTGATGCAAATAAACCCCAAACGGAGTGGAATCCGCTTCACTGGTTAACCGCATTGCTAACGTGAAATAATCATCAGCTGATAAAATCTGGCAACTGCCATGTTTATTCCATTCATGACGCTCAAGGCAACTGCCATGAGCGTAGCTTGGCATTAAGACTTTTAATTTTGCTCCGACCTGATCACTCAGGGGCAAGGGCGGATAATCGCAGTGATGCGCCTGGGAAGAAACACCGCAAAAACCGTAATGTTGACCACAGGCATTCTGATTCGGCCATAAGCCATGTAACACCAGATGACTCGCCTGATAAGACTCAACCGGTAAATCACGGCATTCGGCCTTACCTGCTTCGTAGCCATACGTTTCACAAAATGCAGGCTGTAAACTGAGGGCAAGAACATAAGAGTCTGCAAGGCCCGCGCTTTGCTGGCAACCACCGCCCTGGCTACTGTCATAAATAGCTTCTCCGCATTCAGCGCTGACCCAGCGCAGCGGATATTGACCATCGCCAATCACAATCCTGAACCAGTCGGGATCCCGCGTACGGTTAATTTCTTTCAGTTGATAACTTGTCTGCGGTAATATTGTCAGGTTATCAGGGTTGGTTTTCTGATTTTTCGACAAATAAGCCGGGCAAACCTGTTTAGCGTCAAACGTACCGGAAACATTTGCTGCATGCAGCGGTAATGTACAAAAAAAGGCGAATAGACAATATCCTATATATCGCATTGAAAGCATCCTGGCTGAGATATTACATGACCAGAGTATACTGATAAAATCTCAAGACATCTACACAACCTGACCAGCTGCCCACCCTGAAGCCCAGGCCCATTGAAAATTATAACCGCCCAGCCAGCCGGTCACATCAACAACTTCACCGATAAAATACAAACCTGGAGAGTTTTTTACTTCCATAGTTTGTGATGACAGAAAACGGGTATCAACACCGCCCAGGGTCACTTCCGCCGTGCGATACCCTTCGGTAGCATTAGGTTTTATCTGCCATTGCCCGAACAAGGCGCCAATTTCCAATAGTTTTTTATCAGTAAATCCCTGCAGTTTTTTTTCCAGCAACTCATCCTCAACAAAAACCGGCAGTACCCGCTTGGGCAAATTGCGTTCAAGATATTGTTTCAGCCGCATTGCCGGCGTTGCTTTTTTAGCCGCGAGCAATTGCCCGGACCACAGATTTTCAGGATCAAGATTAATCGTCAGCAACTCCCCTGGCCGCCAGTAAGAAGAAATCTGCAACATGGCAGGACCGCTTAACCCGCGGTGGGTAAATAACATGTCGAGCGTAAATGACTGGTTGTTACAGCTTGCCTGGCAAGGCAGAGCAATACCTGATAACTGACTGTATTTTTCTTTATCTTCAGGCTGCAAGGTAAAAGGTACAAGCCCTGCCCGGGTAGGCAATACCTCGAGGCCAAATTGACTGGCAATTTGATAACCAAAAGGAGTAGCGCCCATGGTTGGAATCGACAAGCCTCCGGTCGCAATTACGAGCGATTCGCAACCAATTTTTTCACCATTATTTAATTGGACAAGATAGGAATCCGCTGCTTTTGTAACTGCTTTAATGGCGGTATTCAGCCTGATTACAACATTTACCTGATCACATTCCTGTAATAACATGGCAACAATATCGGATGATTTATTGTCACAAAATAACTGGCCATGGGATTTTTCATGGTATGGAATACGGTATTTTTTTACCAGCGCGATAAAATCCGCCGATGTGTAGCGTTTCAGCGCTGATTTACAGAAATGGGGATTGGCAGAGAGATAATTATGCGGCTCAATGGTGTAGTTGGTAAAATTACACCGCCCCCCGCCCGACATCAGAATTTTTTTTCCGGCTTTGTTGGCATGATCAATGACCAGCACTTTTCGCCCACGTTTACCGGCCTCAATCGCACACATAAGCCCGGCGGCACCCGCACCAATAATTATTATATCCGGATCATTCATAAAACAGAATTGAAAAAAATTTAGTATTCTTGCCTGCCGGCAGAACCGCTCAGGCAAGAAAAAGAATTGATTTACGCTTCAGTAACGCTTTCAGCTTGCAGCCCTTTATCGCCTTTAGTTACTTTAAATTGAACTTTTTGACCTTCTCTTAACGTTTTGCGGCCCGCATCACTTACGATGTTGCGGAAATGCACGAAAACATCATCTTGACCATTGTCACGGCTGATAAAACCGTAACCTTTATCATCGCTAAACCATTTAACAATACCAGTTTCTATAGCAGACATTATACTTTCCAAAAAAATTAAACAAACACATACGCTCGACAATTTGAAGTGGAATCGCACGATTTAAACGAGAGTAACACGCGATTAGGTTGACTAAAGCAGGGTTTCACGATTAACAACGATTTTCACCATAAACAGCAGATGTATGCTTTTTAAGTATAACCTATTATGGTGTAAATTGCGATGGCATGAGATAAAAGTTTAAATCACAATTGAAAATTGGTAATTCTGGGCTTTGCACAGGACAATTCTTTTGCATTACAAAGGCAGAGGGGTCCATGAAAGAGATTACACTATTAAGAATAGATTTCGCAAAGAATATATTCCAGTTAAAAGAGTTTTGGTGGATCATATTCAAAACAAATTTCTAAATTCTCTTGTGGAATGTAATAAGGATAATCTCATGCAAATCACTATAGAAAAAAAGTGCGCCACTTACGAACTGGCATCGCGTCTTATTCAAGCAGCTATTGAGCATGCAAAGACACTCAATTTATCTATCTGTGTAGCAATTGTTGATCCCACAGGACATTTAATTGCATTTGCTAAAATGGATGATTGCTGTTTAATTGGCATAGGGACTGCCCAAGGCAAAGCTTACACCGCAGCCAGAAGTGGACTGAATACTCGTGATTTTTTAGCTTATTTGAAAGAAAACGAAGTTAACATAACTAGCTTGCAAGAAGAGAAGCTAGTGATCATTGCGGGTGGACTACCTATTCTTTATCAAGGGGCCTTAATCGGCGGAATTGGTGTTGGTGGCGGTACAGGCGCCCAAGATGAAGAGTGTGCGCAAAGCGCCTTAAACTCCGTACTTCAAACCTAATCTTTTAATTAAATGAATCAAACTTTCATTTTAGGAAATGTACTTATGGATTAATAGGCGGTAATGAGCCCGCTTTTATTTTTTGTTTTGGCGTCTCTTTATACCCGCTTATACACTGCCAAAGCGCTTCCCCTTGCCAGTTATGATTCCCTTGTTGATATAGCGCTTTGGTCAGGCGATTAATTTCCTGTTTGAATCGGGTATCATTGACCAGGTTGGCGATATCAGCGAGATTAATCAGGTATCTTCCTGGCCATTGCCAGTTTGCCCAACGTAATAAGGCCGTGCGTGCCTGTTCTGGCTGGTCTGTCAGACAAGCCTTTTTCAAGCGACTCAAAATACGTTTTTTTCCTTGACTGGCAATACCTGTGCGCTGCAGAAACCACAGCAGCAGAGTCAGTAACCAGACGGCAGCGAAACCGCCTGCTACCCACCAGGCCAGCTCTGAATTGCTCTTATTATCATGAACTGTTATTTCATTCTGCCTGGTAGTCTGTTTGGGAGTTGACTGTTGCTGCGTAGTTGTATCGGTGTGTTCCGATTTGGCTTCCTTCTGCTCCGCTGAGCCGGTTATGTTAAGCGCCAACTCAGGCAAAGTGGCGACTTCTTCTTTGCCTGTCTCGGTATTAAACCAGGGTAATTTAACTGCCGGCAGCGTCACGGTCCCCGATTTGTTTAATAAATAAGTCACTTTAATCTCTGAAGCGCCGATCACAGTTCCTTGATTCACTCGATTTTTTTCTACCGGTTTGTCAGGATAAACATTAAAACCATCACCGCTTTGAAGCGTTAATTTGGGAATTAACTGAGCTGGGGCGCCAGTTGCCTGAATTGTAATGGTGCGGATCAGGGTTGAGCCTTGCGGCAGCGTAGAAGTATTGTGGTCATACTGCTCCTGCAGGCTCACCTGGCTGGCAGGGAACCAGGCGCTGCTGGATGGTAACGCTGGTTTCACATTCAGAGTAAGGTTATCGCCGCTTAAGTTAACCCGGCGTGGGCGGCTGTCATAAATCAGCGCACTGTATTTAGGAGGGGTGATTTTAATTTTTCCGCTTTTCTGCGGGAAAATAGCGTATTGCTGTTCGTTTACCTCATATACCCGGCCATGTTCAACAGCCTGAGTGACTTTGACATCACCCAATGGCATTAACAGAGCATTCTCCACTTGCGGCTGCTCATATTTTCCATCGAGCAGACGGACGCTGTTATAAAGACGGATAGTATAAGTGACCTGCTGATTAATATAAGGCTCACTCTCGCTCGCTTGCGCCGTTAATATCACATCCTCTTGCTCTGCCTGCCCCAGATTGGGATCAGCTGCATTATTCTGACCGGCGCTCACAACTATAGTCTGAGCTTGTGTCTGCTCACCGCCTATTTGCAACGGAGGAATAGTCAGTGTACCGGCGCGTTTGGGTTGCAGAATGATAGTCCATTGATTGCTGGCGGCAGTCCTGCCATTAATAATACTGTAATTGGTACTTTGCCCGGTACTGAGAATATCAAAATCCGCCTGCAGCGGCGTTAAATCTGGCACGCCGGCCTGCGCATCATCACTGCTGATTAACAAACGAAAGCTTTCTCCAACCGCAAGTTTGGCAGCATCGATTTGCATCGATATTTCCGCCTGTGCAGTTGTAATAAAAAACAGGTATAACAGAGCCAGTTTAATTATTCGTTTCATTGGTACCACCCACGCTGTCGGCGAATATAGTCTCTTAAAAATTTCTCTCTCAGCAATCCGCCCGGATCATCGGGAATCAAACGCAACCATTGTTGTTTGGCCTGTTCTTTTTCCTGTTCATCCGCTGATTGCTGTTGGTCAGAAGATTCTTTTTGCTGTTGCTGATCAGTCTGCTGCTTTTGCTGATCTTTTTTTGCAGCTTGCTTGTCTTTTTGCTTTTGATGCGCCTTGCTATCCTGACCCTGCTGATCGTTTTTATCTTGCTGTTTATTTTGGTCTTGCCGGTTTTGCTGATCAAAATTTCGCTGGTTATCTTGTTGCTGGTTGTTCTTGTCGCCTGATTTATCGCGCTGATTGTTTTTATTTTGGGATTGGTTGTTTTCTTTGTTCTGTTTATCGTCTTTTTTATCTTGTTGCTGTTGTTCTTGCTGCTGTTGCAGCAGTTTCTCTACCAGATTGCGATTAAACTGCGCATCCTGATCATGGGGATTAATTGCCAACGCGTTATCATAGGCTTTAAGGGCTTCTTCGTATTTACCCATATGGGCAAGGGCATTGCCAGCATTATAGTAGCCGCTGCCGCTCTGCAAGGATTCAAAATTTTTGGCGGCCTGCTGATAATTACCAGAGCGATAGGCAGCAGTCGCTTGCCAATCCTTCTGGCGAAACAATTGCCCGGCCTTTTTATATTGACCTTTTGCCATCAGCTTTTGCGCCTGCTGATCGGGAGTAGACCATAAGTCATGCCAGAATGAAGCATTCGCTTCACCAGCAATCAACAGTAAGACTAAAATTATACTCTTTTTCATGCGTCAATCCTTTGTATCCAACCGCGTCTGAATACCGGTAGCCAAAGAATTATCGCTGGCAGTAAAAACCAACGCCCTTCATCACGCCAGACAGGAATATCGTCCTGCTCCGAGCGCGCATAATCGCCAGAACCCGTTTTATCGTTTAGCCATTGCTCCAAATCATCTGACGTACCGGAATAGGGCACCACCTCTCCGCTGCCGGCTTCAGCCAGCGGTTTATATAACGGCAACAAAGTTTTATCAGCCACCATAGGCATAACGGAAGTATAAATTCCCTGCATCGCCAATTTTTCTGCTTCGTCTGCAGCATCCGCAGGAGGGGTTGAGGCGGTCAACACTAAAATCCGTCCTTGTTTAAACCCTGCCTGTTCGATTAGTTTGGCCGCTTCAACCAGCGCAGTATCAAGACGCTGGCCATCGACCGGCATAATATCCTGCGTCAATGATGATAATAACGAGATAATAGTCTGACCATCATCGGTCAGAGGCGATACAACAAAAGGCTCGCCGGTAAAAACAACCATACCAAATTGCCCCACATCGCGCCGGCTGAATAAATCCTGTAATTTAAATTTGGCTCGAGTCAGGCGGTCAGGAGTTAAATCGGTTTCAAACATGTTGTCAGACATATCCAGGACAACAACCCGCGCCTGTACCTTCTGAAAAGCAGGAACCGGTAATTTTTGCCAGGCAGGTCCTGCTAATGCTATTACCATGAATAAGGCGGAGATAACCAGTAATAACAGAGCAGCATGCCTTTTGCCTGCGTCATTATCACTCACCAGGTGAGCCAGCAAATGGGAATCACAAATCGCATGCCAGGACTGCAAGCGTGGATTTTGCCGCCACATACGCCAGGCAAGAAGCAGCAATGGTATAATTGCCAATAACCACCAGGGCCTTAAAAAATGAAAATCAGCCAGCATTGGTTAACCTCTCGCTTCCAGTGAATTTCTTGGGCCGGAAAGTCAGCAAACCCGCCTTAGCGGCAAGCCAGCATTGCATTAAAATCATCGCGGCGGCCAGTAACCAGGGATAGTATTCTTTCTGCGGGCGTATTGAAGCCTTATCCTGTTTAACGGCTTCGAGCTGGTTGATGGTGCCATAGATTTGCTGCAATGATTGCGAGTCAGTTGCCCGGAAATATTGTCCGCCAGTCATATCAGCAATTTTTTTCAGGGTTTTCTCATCCAAATCAGCACCGGCATTCAGATTAAAAAACGGATCGCCATAAGCTTGTGGATCTGCCTCGGCACCTAACCCGATGGTATATACTTTGATCTTGTCATCTTTAGCCAGTTCAGCCGCTTTTAGCGGAGCCAAAACCCCTGAGTTATTAGCGCCATCGGTCAATAAGATAATCACCCTGCTTTTAGAAGGCACATCCTGCAGCCGTTTAACCGCTAACCCTAATGCATCGCCAATAGAGGTTGTTTTGCCGGCCAGGCCGACTGAGGCATCCTCAAGCCGCAATAATACATTGCGGCGATCGTAGGTGAGCGGAGTTTGCAAATAGGCCTGACTGCCAAACAGAATCAGGCCAATGCGATCCCCTGCCCGTTCCTCGACAAATTGCTCCGCTGCCCGTTTGACCACGGCTAAACGGCTGACCGGACGGCCATGGAGTTGCATGTCGTTTAATTCCATACTTCCAGACAGATCAAGCACCAGCATAATATTACGGCCTTCACGAGTCAGTGCGAGCGGCTCGCCTACCCAACGCGGACCTGCAGCAGCGCCAATCATCAATAACCAGCTTAACAGTAGCACACCGATATGCCCGTGTTTCACCAACGCGGGTTTTCTTTGCGCAATAGCGGCCTGTAATGGAGTAAAAAACGGAATTTTTAATGCGGCGGGTAATTTAATCTCGGCTCTGGGAATTAAAAACCATATTAATGCCGGGAGAATAATTAATGATAAAATCCAGGGGTTGGCAAACTCAAACATGGCTTTTCCTCCGCTGTTTTATCCATGCCTCAGCTCGGGTAAACAAAGGTTTCAGATTAACCGTATCGACCGCATTCTGATAAGGAAGCAGAAGCAAATTATCACGCACTGCATTGAAATTAATATTTTTACCAGTCTGATTTAGAAATTCAATCCACGCCTCTCCCTGTAAACCGGCAACATTGCTACGTGGAAAATGTGCCAATGCAACCCGTCGCAGCAGTTCAGAAATACGGGCACTGATCGCAGCCGGTTTCTGTTGTTGCTGCAGGTACTGCTGATAGTAATCAGCCAGCATTTTTAACGCCTCACGGCGGGCGCGCCCCTGACGGTGTTTGCGGCAAGCCCATATAATGATTGCAGTCAGCCCGAGAACGAGTAAAATTATCAGTACATACCAGCCCGGCGCCAATGGCCACCAACCGACTGGCTGAGGTATATGAATATCACGCAATTGGGCTAATGGGGCGGCATCAGGCATGCTTCCTCCGCGGGAAAGTCTGATGAACCAACCGTGCCAAATCCATATCCGCGGTAACGCGCTGATATTGAATCTGCAATCGTCTGAACATGGCATCAGGCGTCATTGTGTGCTGGTCGCACCAATTCTGATAACCCTGACAGGTCCGGTTATCCGTTGTTTCAAGCAGCATTTCGCGCTGACCATCAGTAATTGCATATTGTGCCGGTGGCGGCGGCGCCAGCTCAAGCGCATCACAGATATGATAAGCCAACACGTCATTGGATAAACGCAAACGTCCCAAATGCTTTTCGGTATCGCTGTCCAACTGATAAAAATCGCTGATTAGCACCAAAATACTGCCTGGCCTGGCAACACGCCGTAAACGGATTAAGGCTTCACTTAAATTGACTGCTGGCGCCGTGGAATCGGCAGCCTGGGAAAATTGGCCGGTATAACGGCTCAGCGTTGACAGCAGCGGCAAAATTGCCGTTTCACGGCTTCTGGGGATGAACTCATTATGTTGCTCGGCAGAGTAGAGCAATGCGCCCACCCGATCGCCTTGTTTGATGGCAGTCCAGGCAATCAGAGTTGCGAGTTTTGCGGCAATTACCGACTTAAAAGCCACTCGGGTCCCAAAATACATGGACGGGTTAAAATCCGCCAGCAGAACCACTGGCCGCTCCCGCTCTTCCTGATAAACTTTGACATGAGGACGACCCGTGCGCGCAGTTACCCGCCATTCCATATGACGGATTTCATCGCCGGCCTGATAATTACGCACTTCGGCAAAATCCATTCCCCTGCCGCGGCGGCGCGACAGGTGGTTACCGGCTTTTAGCACTTTGCCTTCCGGTTGATAAGACACTTTGCGGGCAAAGCGCTTCAGACTAATCAGTTCATCAAGTTCTGCGACTAATCCCTGATTCATAACATCACCTTACTTAGGGGATAGCAACCAGACGTAACATAGTTGCAATAAAATCATCGGTATTGATGCCTTCCGCTTCTGCTTCATAGCTCAGTAAAATGCGGTGCCTTAAGACATCATGAGCAATCACATGGATATCTTCTGGCGTGACATAATCCCGGCCAGCAAGCCAGGCGTGCGCTTTCGAGCAGCGATCGAGCGCAATGGTAGCTCGCGGACTGGCGCCATAACGCACCCAGCGGGCAAGCTCCGGTCCATAAGGTTCAGGATTGCGGGTTGCAACAACCAGTTGCACAATATAATTTTCGAGCGCAGTACTGGTATGGACTTTTAATACCTGACGGCGCGCCTCAAACAGGTTATGCTGGCTCAGCGGCTTCAGAGCTGTTGTTTTTTCAGCGGCGATTCCCATAGCTTCCTGTCTGGCGAGAGTCAGGATGTCGCGTTCAACCATGGCATCTGGATAATTGATTTTGACATACATCAAAAAGCGATCGAGCTGGGCTTCGGGTAATGGATAAGTACCTTCTTGTTCGATCGGGTTCTGGGTCGCCATCACCAGAAATAGCTCAGGCAACGGATAGGTTTTACCGCCGATAGTGACTTGTCTTTCCGCCATGGCCTCCAGCAGCGCAGCCTGGACTTTGGCGGGAGCTCGATTGATTTCGTCAGCGAGCAGTAAATGGTGGAAGACCGGCCCGGGCTGGAATACAAATGAGCCATCCTGCGGGTGGAACACATCGGTACCGGTCAAGTCGCCGGGTAACAGGTCCGGAGTAAACTGAATGCGGTGGAAATCGCCTTCAACCACAGAAGACAATTCTTTGACTGCCCGGGTCTTGGCAAGCCCTGGGGCGCCTTCAACCAGTAAGTGTCCATCCGCAAGCAAAGCAATTAATAAACGTGATATCAAAGCCTGTTGGCCAAGAATCCGTTCATTGAGATAATTTTTTATCTGCAGTATTTGTTGTTGCATGATCTGCGTTTCACTAAGGTCGAGTTGCTCCATTTATCACACCCTGTGCAAAAAAATCTTATCCTAACGTGAAAATGGCCTCCTGCCAAGAGTCGTGCGGCTTACACTCAATTTTCAATATGATAATCCCGCTGCAATTCCAACGGCATCATTTCCTGCAATCGTTCATATAAATCAAGAATTTCAGCGCAGAACACATGGAACTGTTGTGGATCATCCCAAAGTTCATAATCGACGCCTTTACGAAATCCTTGTTGCTGCGAGAGTTTTTTTAACAGAATCAAATCGTTATGGCTGAATCCCAAATCGCGATTTAAATCGAGTAGTTCGGAAAGTTTTAATGGTTGTTTTACCGGGCGGTGATCATGCAAAAGATATGCTTTGAGTGTAATCTCAAATGCCACATACATTAATGTCATGACCGACATCAGACTGTCATGCGTCTCACGCTGGCGGCCTTCCAGCCACTTGTTATTTTGCAATAAATGGTCAGCACAATAAGCGTGCTGGGTTGCAATTTTTATTAACTCGACCGGTGCATAATAACGCTTATCATTCATGTGCCAGTTACATCCTGAGTTTATCGTTCTTGTCATGATAATGTATGTGTATAATACAGGCAATCACGATATGTTATTTTTCAGCGCCATGCAGTCTTTTTTAAACACTTCTTTCAAAATAGGAACACTAACACTGGCTAACCGCTTGATTCAAGGGCCGCTTGCCGGTTATAGCTGTGCGCCCTTTCGTCAATTGTTTACTCTGTTTACCCCACCAGCCTACTGTGTTTCAGAAATGATTTCCGCGCAGGATATTATTAGTAGACATCACCCTGATGGCCGTTATCTCTACCGCAGCCCCGAAGAGCATTTGCTATGCTATCAGATGGCCGGTACAGATCCGGTCATCATGGCGGAAGCCGCGCAAATACTTCAGCGTCTGGGGGCTGATTTGATTGACATTAACTGCGGCTGTCCGAAAAGCAAAATTCGGAAAAAAGGTGCGGGCAGCGCCTTGCTTCAGCAACCGGAACGCTTGCTTGCTATTGTTAAAGCGGTACGCAACGTTTTATCGTGCCCGTTAACAGTCAAGATACGCCTGCAGGACAGCGCGGGTAATCAGGCGCTGGCACAGGCTATTGAACAGGCTGGAGCCGATGCCCTGATAGTCCATGGCCGGCGCTGGACTGATGATTATGATATTCCCTGCAATTACCAGCAAATTGCCGAGATCAGACAGGTAGTTAATATCCCGGTTATTGCTAACGGCGATCTTGCAACGTCCAACGATATTAATGCCGTTATCAATCAAACCGGTTGTGATGGTTATATGATTTCCCGCGCTGGAACAGGGAAACCCTGGCTCTATGCCCAACTTCTCAACAACACGCATAACGCCGTCAGCCTGCAGGAACTCGGCGAACTATTCCTGACCCATCTGCAAAATCTGCAGCAGCTTGAAAGTGAACATCAGGCCGTTTTACAAAGCCGATCGCTATTTCGCTATTATTTTAAAAGTTATTGCGACGAGCAGGTATTTGCCAGATTCTGTCGGGCAAATAATATGATAGAAATTGCAGGGATTATAAAAGCATTAACTGAGTAGGTTGGGTCGTTTGACCCAACATTCGGTGCTGCAAATTACCAAGTGCTTGATTCAAGATCGCTATGTTGGGTCAAACGACCCAACCTACTCATCCGGCTCAAGCTCACTCACAGCTGGACTTCCCGGAATTTTGCGAGTTTCGTTTGCCCACTCTCCTAAATCAATCAGTTTACAGCGATCGGAACAGAAAGGTCTGAAAGAATTATCCGGCTGCCAGGTGTTTTGCTTCCCGCACGTCGGGCAGGTAATTTTTTGATGCTCGTTCATAGTCTCTTCATCACGGATCTCAAGCGCTGAATTATACGGCTTTAATCGCTGTTAAGCTATATCGCGTAGGGTTGCAAATTAGACTGTTGGGTTCACTCTGAAAAAGGTGTATAATTAGCCATTTTTGCCAGGCAAGTTTTTTACCACTATGAACCTCGAAAAGCATTATGACGTTATTGTTGTCGGCGGCGGTCATGCCGGCACAGAAGCTGCAATGGCTGCTGCCCGTATGGGAGCGCAGACTTTATTACTCACTCACAACATGGATCTGCTAGGGCAAATGTCCTGTAATCCTGCAATCGGCGGGATTGGCAAAGGCCATTTGGTCAAAGAGATCGATGCGCTTGATGGCGTTATGGCTCTGGCTGCGGACAAGGCGGGGATTCAGTTTCGTATCCTTAATGCCTCCAAAGGCCCGGCTGTACGGGCAACCCGGGCTCAGGCTGATCGGGTGTTATATCGTCAAGCCATTCGTCAGGTTCTGCAGGCACAGCCTAATTTAACCCTGTTCCAGCAGGCGGTTGATGATATGCTGGTTGAAGGGGATCGGGTAACTGGCGTAGTCACCCAAATGGGGCTGGTTATACGCGCTCGTGCTATTGTACTGACTGTCGGCACCTTTCTCGGCGGTAAAATTCATGTTGGAATGAACCAATATGCCGGCGGCCGTGCCGGCGACCCGCCAGCAATTGCCCTGGCTAGCCGCTTACGTGAACTGGATTTACCGGTCGGCCGGTTAAAAACCGGCACACCGCCACGCATCGACGGGCGTTCGCTGGATTATTCCCAAATGACGGTACAACATGGCGATACGCCAGTTCCGGTATTTTCCTATCTCGGTAACGCGGATTCGCACCCGGAGCAATTGCCATGCTATATCACCCACACAACCCAGCAGACTCACGACATTATTCAGGCTAACCTGCATCAGTCGCCTATGTATGCCGGGGTCATTGAAGGGATAGGGCCGCGCTACTGCCCATCGATTGAAGACAAAATCGTACGTTTTGCCGATAAGTCATCGCATCAGATCTTTGTTGAGCCTGAGGGGCTGACAACGGACGAAATTTATCCCAATGGAATTTCCACAAGCTTGCCGTTTGAAGTGCAAGTACAGTTTGTCCGTGCTATTAAAGGCTTTGAAAACGCCCATATTACCAGACCAGGTTATGCCATCGAATACGATTATTTCGATCCCCGCGGTTTAAATCACTTTTTACAAACCAAACCATTCAGCAATTTATTTTTTGCCGGTCAGATTAATGGCACCACGGGTTATGAAGAAGCGGCTGCACAAGGCTTGATTGCCGGGATGAACGCCGCCCTGCAGATACAGGAAAAAGATATGTGGTGCCCGCGGCGTGATGAAGCCTATATCGGTGTACTGATCGATGATCTCGTTACTTTGGGTACTCAGGAACCGTATCGGATGTTTACTTCACGGGCTGAATACCGTCTGCTGCTGCGTGAGGACAATGCGGATCTTCGTCTGACTGCCAAAGGCCGGGAATTGGGTATGGTATCGGAACAACGCTGGCAACATTTCAGCGAAAAGCAGAATGCGATTGCCGCCACCCGCGAACAATTAAAAACCACTGTAGTACGGGTTGAAGACAATGAGGCCCTCGCTGCGGTTATGGAAAAGCCACTGCAACAGGATTGCCGGGCCGCCGAATTATTAAAACGGCCTGAAATTAATTATCAGCATTTACAAAATATCAGCCGTCTGCAGTTACCGGAGGTCAGTGCCGAGGTAGCTGAACAGCTTGATATTCAAAGCAAATATGCCGGCTATATTGAACGCCAGCAAATGGATATTGAACGCTTGCGTAAACATGAAGCGACTCAATTGCCTGCTGATATCGATTATGCCAAGGTCACAGGCCTTTCTGCTGAAGTCGTACAAAAGTTATCCCGAATTCGTCCAGTAACCATTGCCCAGGCTGGCCGAATTTCAGGCGTGACCCCGGCAGCTCTATCATTGTTGCTTGTCCATCTCAAAAAACACCGGGCATCAGCATGAGTACCTCAGTGCTGGAGCAAGGGCTGGAACGGCTGGGATTAAGCGTAGAGCCTGCGCAATTAATGGCTTATCTGGCCTTGTTGCAGAAATGGAATAAGGCGTATAATTTAACTGCTATCCGCGATCCGGATGACATGGTGACTCTGCATTTGCTCGACAGTCTGGCCATTACAACCTGGATCACAGGCAAATCGCTGCTTGATGTCGGAGCTGGAGCCGGGCTGCCAGGTATCCCGCTGGCAATATGGAATCCTGATTTACAAGTGACATTGCTTGACAGCAATGGCAAAAAAACACGTTTTATGCACGAAGTAAAACGCGTTCTGAAACTGGATAATGTTACTATTGCAGAATCACGGGTGGAAAATTATCAAACACCGTCCGCTTTTGATATGATATCCAGCCGGGCATTTACCGAACTGGGCCGTATGATCGGGTTAAGCCGGCATCTCATTGCCAATAATGGTGTCTGGCTGGCCATGAAAGGACGTTATCCTGAACAGGAATTGCAAGCCCTTGATTTACCATATACAGTTGAATGCTATCAAGTACCCGGACTGGAAGGCGAACGTTGCTGCGTACTTATTAAAAATAATAATGAGGAATAATCATGGCGAAAGTCATTGCGATTGCCAATCAAAAAGGCGGTGTTGGCAAGACCACAACGTCCATTAATCTGGCTGCGTCCATTGCTGCCAACCGTCAAAATGTCTTATTAATTGATCTTGATCCGCAAGGTAATGCAACCATGGGTTCAGGTGTTGACAAAAACACGCTGGTGCATACCAGCAATGACGTACTGCTGCGGGATTGTCATGCAGAACAAGCTTGCCTGACAACAACAAACGGGTATGATCTGTTGCCTGGCAATAGCGATCTGACCGTTGCAGAGGTCAGTCTGATGGAACGCGATCACCGCGAAACGTTTTTATTTAAGGCCCTGCAATCAATTCAGAGTACCTATGATTACATTTTAATTGATTGCCCTCCTGCTCTGAACACATTAACGATTAATGCGTTTGTCGCTTCTGATTCCGTCCTTATTCCCATGCAATGCGAATATTATGCGCTTGAGGGCCTTGCGGCCTTATTGGGAACCATTGAGCAAATCCGTGCCTCAGTAAATCCACGCCTTCAGCTTGAGGGGATTTTACGTACTATGTACGATGCCCGCAACCGCTTATGTTCCGATGTTTCAAAACAACTGATAGAACATTTTGGTAACAAGGTCTATCGCACCGTAGTACCGCGTAACGTCCGGCTTGCCGAAGCGCCAAGCCATGGCATGCCGGCATTGCAATACGACAGAACGTCGCCCGGCGCTGCAGCCTATATGGTTCTGGCCGCCGAAGTAATAAGCAAACAAACTGTCACCAGTTAATCCAGAGGTTATATTATGTCCGTAAAGCGTGGAGGTCTGGGGCGCAACCTGTCAGCCTTGCTGGGTTCTTCCCCTTCAATTATTGCAGTGGCCAGCCAACCTGTTGCCGCAGAGCTGCAAAAAATGGCAATTGATAATTTAATGCCGGGTAAATATCAGCCACGTACCGCAATTGATGACCTGTCATTGCAGGAACTGGCCGGTTCAATCAAACAACAGGGCGTATTGCAGCCATTACTGGTCAGACAGACCAATCAGGGGCAATACGAAATTATCGCCGGGGAAAGACGTTGGCGTGCATCCAGACTTGCTGGTCTGACCGAAGTACCCGTTGTTGTCCGTCAGGTTGATGATGAAACCGCTATGGCGATGGCACTGGTTGAAAACCTGCAGCGCGAAGATTTGAACCCTGTCGATAAAGCCAGAGCGATGGCAAGGCTAACTAAAGAGTGTTCTTTAACTCATCAGCAAATTGCCGAACTGCTATCGATCTCCAGGGCAGCGGTAAGTAATTTCATGCGCCTTCTTACCTTGCAGGAGGAAGTCATGCGCCTGCTGGAACATGGGGATCTTGATATGGGCCACGCACGTGCGTTACTTATTCTTGACGGTGATAAACAGATAGAAGTGGCCAGACTGATTGTCGCCAAGAATCTGTCAGTCAGGGAAACAGAGAAGCTAGTCAGCCGCGTCAAAGAGAACCCCCTTGAAGGGGCAAAGCTCGATAAGTCTGAGTCTTCGGCCAATCCTGTATTTGAAGAGTCCATTAAGCATCTGGCACAGCAGTTAAATGCCAAAATTAAATTAAAAGCCGGTAAATCCGGGAAAGGTTCGTTGGTTATTCAGTATGATTCTGTTCAGCAGTTGGAAAAACTGTTAATGCAGATAGGCAAGTAATTCATTGAAGTTGATTGAGTGTTGGGCTTTACAGCCCAACCAATGGTTACAACCAGTAGACAAAGATAAACAGGAAGAGCCACACCACGTCCACAAAGTGCCAGTACCAGGCAACCGCTTCAAAAGCGAAGTGACGTTCGGGGGTAAAATGACCGCGTGCACAACGAATCAGAATCACAATTAACATGATTGTTCCGATAGTTACGTGCAAACCATGGAATCCGGTTAGCATAAAGAAGGTAGTACCATAGATACCTGCATCCAAAGTCAGGTTCATTTCGGTGTAGGCTTCATGATACTCATAAGCTTGCAGCGAAAGGAACAACATACCCAAAGCGATAGTACATGCCATACCAATCAGCAACTGGCCGCGTTTATTCAGCTTCAGCGCCCAGTGGGCCCAGGTAATTGTTACACCCGAAGTTAACAGGATAAGGGTATTGATAGCAGCCAACCCCCAAGCGCCCATTGCTTCAGTAGCGCCAACGAAAGTCATATTGTCCGGGTTAGTAAGCAATGGCCAGGTTGCCCTGAAATCGGACCAGAGCGTATAGTGGGTAATGGAATGGTACTCACCGCCCAGCAGAGGTACAGACCATAACCGGGTAAAGAACAATGCCCCGAAGAATGCTCCGAAGAAACAAACTTCAGAAAAAATAAACCAGCACATCCCCCAACGGAACGAGCGATCAACCTGCAGGTCATATAATCCTTTACCATTTTCATAAATAACCTGACCAAACCAGCCAAACATCATTCCGATGAGGATGCAGATACCAAAGGTAAACAGGTAAGGACCGTACCAGTCATGGTGTAACCAGGAGGCAGCGCCGACCAGTGTAGTAGTTAAACCGCATGAACCAACAAGTGGCCAATGGCTTGGTTTAGGGACGTAATAAGTACCATGCGCGCCCATAATTCATTTTTCTCCTGTATACGTATTATATTTTTTATTACCTTTTTGCTGCTAATCTTTACCTGTCACATCAAACAATGAATAAGACAAAGTAATCGTTTTTATATCAGCCGGCAAATCCGGATCCAGATGAAACAATAACGGCATATCCATTGCTTCATGCCCATTCAGTGTCTGTCTGGTAAAACAAAAACACTCTGTTTTTTTCAAATATTTTGCGGCTAATCCTGGTGTTATGCTGGGAATAGCCTGTACCGACATCGTATAATTACTCTTGTTTTCGGCATAAAAAGCAAGTTTTGCAATTGCCCCGGGATGCACCCGGATTTTTTTCACCTTGGGATAAAATGCCCAAGGAATATTGCTATTAGTTGTCGCAACAAACTCGACCACCACTTCCCGATCTTCTGCAATTACAGCCTTGCTGGCATCGTAGGCTACTGCCTGGTTATATGTCTTGCCGTTAATTCCTAACGTCTGACACAAGCGATTATAAATCGGCACCAGAGCAAAACCAAAACCAAACATTCCTAAAACTATTATAATAAGCCCGACAACCAACCGTACATGATTCTTTACCACAGATACAACCTCTCACGAACAACCCACTGCCGCCAGGAATCTGGCGGCAGTGATCACAAATTAATGGATCTGGGGAGGCACAGTAAAGCTGTGATAGGGCGGTGGAGATGGTAATGTCCACTCCAGGCCTTTTGCCCCTTCCCAAACCTGCGCATCCAGTTTTTTACCGCGATGACGATGAAGCACCGTACTCCAGACGTTATAGAGAAACAATAGTTGCGATAATCCGAATATAAACGCTCCAACAGTCGAGATCATATTAAAATTAGTAAACTGCAGCGCATAATCAGGTATCCGGCGCGGCATACCCGCCAATCCTAAAAAGTGCATAGGGAAGAATGCAATATTGACTGAAATAACGGACAACCAAAAATGCCATTTGCCCAGGCACTCATTATACATATGGCCAGTCCACTTGGGTAACCAGTAGTAGGTCGCCGCCATCAATGAGAAAATTACGCCAGGTACAAGCACGTAATGGAAATGGCCGACTACGAAATAAGTATCCTGATATTGGTAATCTGCCGGAACCAGTGCAAGCATTAAGCCGGTAAATCCGCCAATGGTAAACAGAAATACGAAAGCCACCGCAAACAGCATTGGGGTTTCAAAAGTCATTGCACCTTTAAACATGGTACTAACCCAGTTGAAGACCTTAATACCGGTTGGAACGGAAATCAGCATGGTTGCGTACATAAAGAATAACTCTGCGCCAAGCGGAACACCGGTTGTAAACATATGGTGTACCCAGACAATGAATGACAGCAGGGCAATCGATACCGTCGCATAAACCATGAAGTGATAACCAAACAGGGGCTTGCGGCTGAAGGTCGGGATGATTTCAGAGACAACGCCAAACGCCGGCAATACTAGAACATATACTTCAGGGTGACCAAAAAACCAGAAAATATGCTGGAACAGAATCGGGTCGCCGCCGCCAGCCGCTTCAAAGAAGCTGGTTCCAAAATGACGATCAGCCAGCATCATGGTTACCGCACCAGCCAATACCGGCATAATGGCAATCAGCAGGAAAGCCGTAATTAACCATGTCCAGACGAACATAGGCATTTTCATTAGCGTCATGCCAGGCGCCCGCATATTCAAAATGGTCGCGATAATATTAATAGAACCCATGATTGACGATAATCCCATCATATGGACGGAAAAAATCATAAAGTCAGTGCTGGGAGGCGCAAACCTGGTTGACAATGGCGCATACATCGTCCAACCGAAATTAGGGCCGCCGCCTGCGTGGAACATGGTTGAGCCCAAAAGAGCAAAGGCAAAAGGCAGAATCCAGAAACTCCAGTTATTCAAACGTGGCAGAGCCATATCAGGCGCGCCGATCATCATAGGAATCTGCCAATTGGCCATCCCGGTAAATGCCGGCATTACCACGCCAAAGAGCATGATTAAACCATGCAGGGTGGTCATCTGGTTAAAAAAGTTAGGATCGACAAAGCGCAAACCAGGATGAAACAATTCAGCACGGATAATCAGAGCCATTGCTCCTGCGGCAAAGAAGCTAATCATCGCCAACCACAGATACAGGGATCCGATATCTTTATGGTTTGTGGTAAAAAGCCAGCGCTTTATGAAGCCCATTACGCCCTTACCTTGCTCCGGGCCATGATCTTCGTGTTCGATATCGTGTGTTACTGCGTCACTCATTGTAAACCTCCGGCTTGCGCTTTACTCACCATTTTAGGTTGTTGCAGATCGCTTTGACGCACTTTCGCTACATCAGCAGCCTGAACAACATCATTCGTATTATTTTCCCAGGCGTTGCGTTCATAAGTAATAATTGCCGCCATTTCGGTGTCTGTCAGCACATCACGATAGGCTTGCATTGCTGAACCAACCACGCCATTTAAAACCAGTTCAATGTGCCGTGAAATCGGTCTTCCAACAGCTACCGAGCTGCCTTTCAACGCAGGATACATTGGTGGAATACCAGTACCGTCCAGCTGATGGCAGGCGGAACACATTTGTTCGTATTTTGTTTTACCAAGCTGCATTAATTCATCACGGGTAAGATTAGCCTGTACGTCTGGAGTACTTTCAGCACTAATATTCTGGCTTTGGTCTTTTGTCTGCACGGCAACCCATTGCTGGAATTCATCATCATTTACAGCCTGCACCACAATAGGCATAAAGGCATGGTTAATTCCACAAAGCTCTGTACATTGACCACGGTAAATGCCAGGTTTACTGATTGTGGCCCACGACTCATACATAAACCCTGGAATGGCATCCCGCTTCACGCCAAGCTCAGGCACCCACCAGGAGTGAACTACGTCGTTTGAAGTCACCAGAAAGCGTATTTTCTTGTTAACTGGAACAACCAGCGGTCTATCCACTTCAAGCAAATACCATTCGTTCTTTTCCTGCTTGTTAGCAATCTGGGAATATGGCGTAGCCAGGTTACTGAAATAACTGATTCCCTGATCAAGATACTGATATTGCCATTTCCACTGCGTACCAATCACTTTTATCGTTACTGCCGCATCATTGGTATCAGTCATGCGGATTAGCACTGTTGTTGCTGGAATCGCTAATCCCACCAGAATCAGGAATGGGATAACCGACCAGAAAATTTCCAGACGGGTATTGTCATGAAAGGTGGCAGGAGTTACGCCTTTTGACTTACGGTGATGAATCAGGGCATAGATCATGACACCGAAAACAATAACCCCGATAATGGCGCATATCAGCATCGCAATCATATGCAGATAATACATATCCTTGCTGATGGGAGTTACCCCTTTATACATGTTCAACTGCCAGTGATCACCACCAGCAACAGCCGCTGTCGCTGCCAGTAAGCCAGCCAAAGTAACAAGCAGTCTGCCTGCTTTAAACCTGTTTAGCATCCCCGTTCCTCACCTCTATTTGCGGCTTGAATTGCAAGCCGCGCATTAATAATCTGGTTTCGTTATCTCAACCAATCGTTCATTACCATAAGGAATAATTGCCTTCCGTTCCGGACTGATCAATTATGTATTTGATCGCTTCTATCACTTCACCGGTTGTGCATTTCTCACATCCGCCATTTTTGGGATGCGCATCACTTTTAACAGTGTTGCTGACCAGCAAATCAAAATCCTGATTAATCAATGGTTTCCAGGCTTCCTTGTCGCCAATTTTAGGAGCGCCCTGTACCCCGTCATTGTGGCATTGGCTGCAATTTTCCTCATATATTTCTTTCCCGCTTGGCGGATATTTATCCGTGCGGCCAGCAGCCAAATCACGCCATTGCGAACGTGACAGGGAGTTATTCAGAATATAATCAGTTGCAGCAATAACATCGTTATCAGAGCAAGTTACGCATGCCCCTTTAACCGGCATACTGTTATAGCCATTAATTGCATTACGGTACAATCCTGTCAGGCCGCTGCTCTTTAGCCGGCGATACCAGTTAGCGCCATCGCCGTTTTGCGGCGCACCCATTATCCCTTCCTGATGGCACTCAATACAGGCACTGACATACACTTGTCTGCCGCGCTCAAGTGTCGGTTTTGCATCCGACGGCGGAACACCAAGATATTCTTCACTGACGACTGTTTTCAGGTAAGTGGCTATCGCCTGGTGATCTTCGTCGGTCAGATATTTCAAACTGTTGTGATTAACTTCCTCCATCGGACCATTTACTGGACCCGCGTTGTTGATTAGCTGATCCTTCACGAATACATCAATAACTTCCTGCTTGGTTGCAGACATCAGACCATATTTGGTGATATTTGGCGCCCACCAGCCGTCAATGAAACCGCCAGTCAGGTAGTATCGGGTTTTCGCTGCACCGAAAATATTAAGCGGTGTATGACACATGCTGCAGTGTCCCAATGAGTCAACAATATACTTGCCACGGTTCCAGGCAGCTGACTTGTCTTTCTCATAAACAACATCACCTTTATCCGGGAAGAAAAACAGGAAATTCCAGCCCCAGAGGCTTAAGCGGGCGCCTGGTACGTTGAAAGGAAACGGTAATGGCTTGTTTTCCAGTCTAACCGGTGGAATGCTCATTAAATAAGCGTATAACGCACGCGCATCATCATCGCTTATTTTTGAGAAGTAAACGTATGGGAATACCGGAAAATAATTACCGCCATGTGGATTACGGCCTTCTTTCAGCGCATGAATAAAGTCGTCCTCAGTCCAGTTACCGATACCTGTTTCTTTGTCAGGTGTAATATTAGGGCTGTAAAACGTACCGAAGGGGGTATTGATTGCCAGACCGCCGGCATAAGCAGGAGTACCGCCTTTCATATTGGTGTGACATGAGATGCAGTCACCCATTTTGGAAAGGTATTCACCACGCTTGATAAGCTCTTCCTGTTCGCCGGTCGCTGGAGCAGTTGGCGGATAAGCAGGATAAAGCTCCTCGCTTTGCATTTCAGCAACTGGTGCTAATGCTTTATTATCGGTTCCGGACAATAAAAGTCCGCCGGCTATTATTGCAATAACGGCTAAAAAACATACGGTTATTGCGCTGTATTTCAACGAAGAGCGCACGCTCCCTCCTTAAACTAATTATTCTTGTGGAATCTGGCAGCCCAAAATAATCCCGCATTTTATACCCCTTAAGGCAAAACTTGCAATCTTGTTATGCGCTGGATCTGTTAATTTTTCCGGATCAATCCGACAGACGCCGTTCTATTTTAATTGCTCTGGCATTTATAGTAGAATAGATAACTGTCAGTTGCATCAGTTAATTATCCCGGGGAGTCAGATGCTGGTTTATTTCAACGGCTTATTGCTCGGCCTGTCCCTGATTATGGCTTTGGGGCCGCAAAACGTTTTTTTGATCCGTCAGGGCGCCTTAAAAAATCATGCCGTCTTATCGGCTGTAATCTGTTTTTGCTGCGATATCATTTTAATTGTGGCAAGCGTTGCCGGGCTGCATCATATATTAACCCGCCATCCTTCACTGCAAACCTGGATTACGGTCTTTGGCGTACTGTTTTTACTGTATTACGGCTACAACGCATTACAGAATGGTATAAAAACCAGAGAGGACAGCGATAAAAATACCAGACAGTCCGCAACCCGGCTGCAGATTATTTTTTTAGCGCTGGGTTTTAGCCTTCTGAACCCGCACGCGATTATAGACAGTCTGGTGATTATTGGCGGCAGCAGCAGCCAGTTTCCTGATCACCGTTATGCTTTTATGTTGGGCGTTATCACGTCAAGCTTTGTATGGTTTACGTTATTAACTCTGACAGCACGATATTTTGCAGATACATTGTCACGGCAGGCGGTCTGGCAACGGGTTGAATTATGCAGCGGCGCTTTGATGATTTTTCTCAGCTTGAAGCTGGCAGCCAATCTGCTTTAAATATTTTTTCCTCATCCGGCATTACTTGTTTTATTAATTTAATGCTATAAATTACATATACTGATAAATTTGAATTTCATAAATTCTCAGCGACAGGTTATTTCATATTGATTTACTGATTGCTGGATAAACGGAAAACCGGAATTAATGGAACAAACCATAAGCACACTTATTGCACGCCAGGAGATCTATGATCGTTCGCGCAATGTATGCGGCTACGAGCTGCTGTATCGTGATGGCGAACGCAATGAATCCCATATCGATCCTGATGATGAGTCTGAGGGCGAGCACGCTACGTCCTATGTAATATCGCATTTATTTGCCAACCTCGACATGGACATGGTTTTAGGTTCACAGCCTGCTTTCATTAATTTTACCCGCAACAGTCTTCTTGCCAGAATTCCCCTGTTACTGCCCCGGGAACGGGTAGTGATTGAATTTGGCGACATTCAAATTGATGATGAATTGATTGAAGCAGTAACTGTTTTTTCCAAACGCGGCTACAAGATAGCGCTTGATGACTTTATTTATCGGGACGAACTAAAACCTCTGATCGCAATTGCCAATATCATTAAAATTGATGTCCTTCATCAGAATGATCAGCAAATTAAAAAACAGTTGCTTTGTGTGCCGGGAGATTTCCAAGGTAAATTATTAGCTGAAAGGGTAGAGACTCGCGAACAGTTTGATATCTGCAAGGCATTAGGCTTTCATTTGTTCCAGGGTTTTTTTCTTAATCAGCCCAATCTGATTCAGGGTCACATTCTATCTGAGAATAAAATTTATTTGCTGAGGCTGCTTGCTGAACTCCATAACCCGGAAGTAAAGATGCAACGGGTGGAAGAAATTATTTTACAAATCCCCAAGCTGAGCTATCGCATTTTACGGCTTGCGAATTCGGCTTCGATGTATATGGGTAAAAAAATCGACTCGCTAATGGATGCAATTCAACAGCTTGGCCTTATCCAAATTCGCGATTGGATATGTCTGCTTCTGGTTTCCAGCCTGGATGACATCTCGCCTGATTTGCTGGAAAGGACATTGATACGCGCCAAAATGTGTCAGCTTCTTGCTAAAAAAGCGCGCTCGGCAAATCCCCATCAGGCTTATACAGTAGGCATGCTTTCTACCCTTGACGCTATTTTGAATGAACCGATGCCATCCTTATTGGCAAAAATTCATTTAAGCGAGGGCTTGAACAAGGCGTTGCTTTATCATAAAGGCGTGCTCGGTACATTACTTGCCAATGCCCAGGATTATGAGCGTGGTTATTTCACCAAATTACAATATACCGATTTTACTGATCAGGACTATAGCGAAGCCTACCTGCAAGGGATAGAATATGCCAATGAAGTCATGCAAATTCTGCGCTAAGTTGACTTTCATTTTAACCTATTGTTTTTCAAATCAAAAAAAACCTTTTCCGCCTGATAAAAATAAGTTATAAATACCTTTTGGATCATTAACCTGGTCAAGGATTGACTGGTAATCGGCTCCAGAACGACGTATGCGCTATTATTGATAACCTATTTTCATGGAGTGAAAAGTGAACAGCAAAGTATTCTCACAGCGCTTTAACCGCGAGTTGTCGCTACTGGGTTTTCCAGAAGAAGTTACTGAAAAAGTAAAAGCCGTAGCTAAAGTTTTTGGAGTCACCAGACATTTGGCCAATGCAATGATCTTCGGTCATGCGCTACCACCTTCAGAACAGCTTAGAAAAATCGCAGAAATCCTCGAAGTATGCCCGCAATGGTTAAGCGGTACTACAGATAAGAAAAGAGGGTATACCGCTGAGAAGGAAAAGGACAAAGAGAAAGAGACGGCAGAGAGTTAAACGCAAGCTAACTGAATAGGAGTGTTGGGCTTTACAGTCCAACCTACATTATTATAAAGCAGCCGGGTTAATCCTGGGCCTGAATCTCGCATTTTTAAGGATTTGGGTTATAATGAGTTCCTATTAATTTAAGGCTGTCTAATTATGGAGTGCCTGAGTTTTTGTATTGCCAAAGCAGTTGATTTAAGCCGGCTTGATACCTATGTCAAATCGGAAATGGATAACTATTGTTCTGTCAAACTGCGGGATGTTCTGAAAATTGCATCAAATGATAATCGCAATTACACGATCTATGTGTTTAAAAACGGCACCGTAGTCTCCTGGGGTATTAAACGTCATCAAATCGGTGATTATCTTGATTTAATCCGCCAATTTTCGCATAAACCGCTTGCATTTCTTGTTCATGATGAATTCAGTTACCAGATAGGCGAAAAAACCGCTATTGAACCGCATGATTATTTTGATGTCGATTGCATGATTATCGAGGGTTACAGCGATGAATTAATGCTAAGTCTATCTTATGGTTTTTCACAATCGGTCAAATTGCAATATTTTGAAATGATTCTGGAAGCGTTGATCGAGAAATATACACCGATGATTCACAGCATGTCGCATAAAGGAAAAATGCCGATTTCCCGCGATCGCATACGCCAAATCATTGGCGAAATATTAGGTTCTAAAAGTGAAATGAACCTGTTGAGTAATTTTATGTATCATCCCAAGTATTTCTGGCAGCACCCTACTCTGGAAGAGTATTACACTATGCTGGAACGCTATTTACATATCCAGCGCCGGGTAAACGCATTAAATCACCGCCTGGACACGCTCAATGAAATTTTTGATATGTTTAATGGCTACCTTGAAAATCGCCATGCGCATACTCTGGAAATCATTATTATTATTCTGATTACTATAGAAATTATCTTTGCTATTCTGAAGTCGGATTTGATGTAGGCCGCCGTTGGGTGTTGGGTTTTACAGCCCAAACTGCATGTATTTCTATAACAATTGCCATCTGTTCTGATTTTTGTGTATGATGTCGTTTTCCTTCAGCCGAGAAAAACATGACTTTTCAAGCTGAACACACTGTACCCTCCTCTCGAAAAACCGAAGTTATTGCCGGAATTACTACCTTTCTGACTATGGTTTATATTGTCTTTGTCAATCCTGCCATTTTAAGCGGGGCAGGCATGGATTCAGGCGCGGTATTCACTGCAACCTGCCTGGTGACTGCCTTTGCCTGTGCGGTGACTGGTTTATTGGCTAATACGCCCATAGGCGTTGCTCCGGGTATGGCATTAAATATCTACTTTTCCTACAGTGTGGTTCAGGGAATGGGAATCAACTGGCAACATGCATTGGCCATGGTCTTTATTTCCGGATTGTTATTTTTTGTGATCAGTCTGACCGGTCTAAGACGCTTGCTGATTGAAGCCATTCCGCATAATCTGCAAATCGCCATTCTCATCGGAATCAGTCTCCTCATTGCCTTGATTGCGCTTGAAACCAATCAGCTTGTTATTGCCGACAATCATACTCTGATGCGTTTGGGTGATATTACCCGCCCGGAAAGCGGATTGTTTTTTCTCGGGTTTTTATTGATTCTCGCGCTTGATTATTATCGTATTCCTGCGGCTATTATTATTGGTATTCTGGCTATCAGTCTGCTTAGCCTGTTGCTTGGCATTACGCAGTGGCAAGGTATAGCGGCCTTACCGCCATCGCTGGAACCGACATTCCTGAAGCTTGATTTTACTGGCATTACCTCAATCCCCTCGCTCAAGGCAACGTTTACTTTTTTCCTGATTGCCGTCTTTGATGCAACCGGTACATTAATCGGTCTGCTGAACCAGTCTGTTTTTAAAGAACAAGCAGATTACCAACGCCGGCTCGCCAAAAGCCTGACCGCAGATGCCGCCGCATCCACACTGGCGGGTCTTTTAGGTTCAGCAAGCACTTCGCCCTATATCGAATCGGCTACCGGTATTGAAGCCGGCGGCAGAACAGGGCTTACCGCCATTGTAACGGCAGTGGGCTTTCTGCTGATGTTATTTTTCTATCCGCTGGCCAAAATGATCCCCGCTTGCGCAGTTGGCCCAGCTTTACTGTATGTCGCCTGTTGTATGATGAAGCATCTGTCTGAACTGAAACTTGCCGATATCAGCGAAACTGCGCCTTGCATGGTAACCATTATGATGATTCCGTTTACTTCCTCCATTGCAGACGGTATTGGCGGCGGAATTATTTTATACACCGTTCTGAAACTGGCAACCCGGCAAAAGGTTAATCCGCTAGTAGTTATACTGAGTGTATTGTTTATTATTTTCTTTATGATCAATTATTAGTGTTGGGTCGCTTGATCCAACATTTCCTTTAATTATACAGCCTGAACAAACATAATTGCCTAAAAAATTTCACATCTGCCTGTAAAATGCAACAAGCTGATCCTATAATTAACATATAGGACTCCTACAGGGACGTTACAATGACTCATCCGCTTTTCAACCGTACAATTTCAGATTTTCCAGGTCAATGTGTCGTAATCGGTTGTTCACATACTCACAAGCTGTGCCAAAACAAACAGCTTCATGCGGATCCACAGTCTTTTTATACTATTGATATTAACCCGGAGCATCACCCTGATGCGGTATTAAACATTACTCAACCTTTACCAGCCGCTCTGGAGCAACGTTTTCGGTTAACTGTGGTTGAGCAGTTGGATTATTATGCCTATAACGCATCGGCACAACTTGGTCAGGCTGGCCCACAAGGCTTTCATAATATCTGGCAAATGACCGCCCCTGACGGTTTTATTTTAATCACTGGTTGCCCCAGAGAGCAAAAATACCGTGAACAACTTTATAGCCGATATTTACGTTATATTGAATTAAATGAGTCAGGGAATGCAATTCTAATACCCCGTGATCAGTCGCTGGCGATTATTACTATCCGAAGAAAGCTTAAGACACTCAAATCAGACCTGCAAGCATTAATCAAACACGCCCGAACCGATAACCGCAACAAACTCTCCGCCTTGAAATTCTGTGAATTAAGCTACGAAAATCTGCTGACTCTTGATGAAACAGTGTTATTTGGATGCGCTACTTTCGAGCAAAAAAAACTTTTGCTTGATAGCTTCTCAACGATTTACGCTGCGTTGGACGCGGGACAGAAATCCAGACTGAATGGCAGAGAAAGTGTAATTATCGATGCCCTTGGCCTTTCTACAACCAATTTAAAAGTCATTGATCACGTTACCCGGCGTAATCCTGACAGCAGAACATACCGGGCATGGAAACTGGCTAAAGATCATTATAAAAACTGCTCGGCAGGCAATCATAAGCTGTTTCAGGAAATTCGTCTTTACTCGCTTAAGCGAAATGGTACGGCAAGCAGCTTTTTTAAAACCAGCAATAGCGCCGGGCAGAATGATTCAATTAATTTTGAGCAGATAGTTAATCAGGCAGATGCGGAATCCTGGGTAGGGATAATCAGGGATACGTTAAATTCGAATAGTCCGTAAACTGGCAGCTTTGCTCAGGACGATTTTTGTAGGTTGGGTCGTTTTGACCCAACAAACCTTTTTATCAAGCTCTTAAGATCTGAAAAGTGATTAAAGATTGGTAATGTTGGGTCTGAACGACCCAACCTACGTTTTTCTTCAGATACATTGGCAAATTTTCAAAGCATAGCCTAATCTAAATAATAGACACTGTATAAAAAAAATAGTCATAACTGCTTGCCTGATTCAGTTGGCAACATAGTCAAAAACAATAAGGGCAATCATGCACAAATTACTTTTTTTGGCTTTGTTAATTCTGTCAAATCCTGCTAACGCCCGTATTGAAGAGGCAATTTTCGCCGGGGGCTGTTTTTGGCGAATGGAAGCTGACTTTCATAAGCTTAATGGCGTATTGGCAACCGTAGTTGGCTTTGATGGCGGGACCAGTAAAGACCCTTCCTATACACAAGTCATGACTGGCGATACCGATTATGCGGTTGCAGTCCGGGTTATTTATAACTCTCAACAAATCAGTTACCAGGATTTGGTCAATTACTTCTGGAGACGCATTGATCCCACCTCACATAATGCCCAATTTTGTGATTATGGCAGCCAGTTTCGCAGTGCGATTTTTTACTTAAACGACACCCAAAAGAAAATTGCTCTGGCCAGCAAACAGAAGGTCGAAAAAATATTTCCCAAAGTGTATACGCAAATTACCCCTTCTACTCAGTTCTATGCAGCGGAAGATGAGCATCAGGAATATTACTTAAACCATCCATTACGCTATAAATATTATTATTATCGCTGCGGCTATGAAGCACGCATTAAAAAACTGTGGCGCGATACTTAAGTGCAAGCGTCAGCAAAACCTGATGTCTTAAAATTAACACTTGTCCCAATTCTTGTTTATACTTAAAACAAGCCATAGATATCCTAGTGTAAGAAAATTATGCTGATATGCAATCGACAACTGGATGAAAAACAATTAAAAGAAATAGAAGCTCTGGCCGCCGAATGCCAGAAAACAGATGGCGGTGCGCCGGCTATCTATTACCATCTCTTACGCCAAAGACGCGATAGCGAAAGCAATGTGCTGGATTACGATGATTCAGGTAACCTGGTTGGCTTTCTTAGCGTTTATTTTTTCTATGATGATGCTTGTGAAATAAGCCTGTTGGTTTCACCTGAACACCGAAGATATGGCGTGGCCAGTAAAATGCTGAGAACGATAATGCCGTTACTGCACACCAAAAAAATGGCAAGCCTGATTTTTTCCTCCGGCCTTGAGCACGACAAACTGATGTCGCTATCTGGCAAAGCAGCGCGTTTTGTTTATAAGTACAGTGAATATCATATGCAACGCAATGGTTATGAACCGGTTATTATGGGCTATCCCGCATTATTTATTCGGGAAGCCACTGATTCTGATCTAACTGATTTATGTGTTATTGACAGCGCCTGTTTTGACAGCCAGAACGCAACCATGCAAGAGCGGTTTGAATATCTGCTGGCTGATCGCAACTACACAATTTTATTAGCGCTGCGTAACAATAAACCAATCGGTAAAGCGCATATTCGCTGGCAGACTGATGGAGCTATTTTCTCGGATATAGCAATCATCCCGCAGGAACAGGGAAAAGGGTTGGGCGGCGAGTTATTAAGCTATTGCATCAATCAATCCCTGAGCATGGGAAAAAATAAAATTACGCTTGATGTAGAAACCAATAACAGCAATGCTCTGAACCTGTATTTACGCCATGGCTTTAAAACCGCAACCAGGCGCAATTTCTGGAGCATTTCAACTTCCGAGCTGGAATTGTCATTGGCGTAAGGCGCTCTTTGCATCTTTATCTTGACATATTTTTATCGGCGCATTTAGTATTGCCTTTTATCGCTCAAGGATCGTGCCAGGATGAAAAGACGTGTTGTGATTACCGGGATGGAAATTGTTTCTTCCATCGGAAGCGGGCTGGATAAGTTCTGGCAAGCTGCAGTGAATGGCCAATGCGGTATTCGTCGCATTGAGCATTATGATCCTTCTGACTACTCTACCCGGATTGGCGGTGAAATACGCGACCTCTCGCTTGCCCATTTGCCTGAGTTTGATAAAAGCAAACGTTATCCCAAAGCAGCGCAATATGCCTTGTTCTGCGCCCACTATGCACTTGAACAGGCAGGTCTTGACGCCGCTGAGCGCGCAAAAACCGGAACGTTTATCGGCACCAGCCTGGGGGGCACACCAGAGCTCGAGTCTGCCTATCAGGCTTTTTTTCAGGAAGGCTGGAAAAAAATCCCCGCGCTTAGCGTGATCAGGGGCATGCCTAATTCGATTGCCAATCATATTGCGATTGCCTTTAATCTTGGCGGAATCAATTCAACCATATCCAATGCCTGCGTATCTTCTGCTGAAGCAATCGGCAACGCTTATCATCAAATCGCCTCTGGCCGGCTTGACAGCGCAGTCTGTGGCGGCACTGAATCGTTGTTATGGGAAACGCTGATGGCTGCCTGGTGCAAACTGCGAGTTATGTCCACCCGAAATGATCAGCCAGAACAAGCATGCCGCCCTTTTGATAAAGAGCGTGATGGAATGGTTATGGCGGACGGGGCAGGTATTTTAATTCTGGAAGAATTGCAGCAGGCAAAAGCACGCGGCGCAACCATTTATGCTGAAATTATCGGTTATGGCGCAAGCTGTGACGCCCATCATGTCACTGCCCCTGCCTCGGAGGGGCAGGTGAGAGCCATCCAGCAGGCACTGGATGAGGCGCGATTAGCTGCTGGCGATGTCCAATATATTAATGCTCATGGTACAGGCACTCAATTAAACGATTTGACTGAAACTCAGACTATTAAAACCGTTTTTGGCGAACGCGCTTATGAAATTCCAATCACAGCCCAGAAAGCAATGACCGGGCACGCAATCGGCGCTGCCGGCGCCATGGAAATTATTGCAACGGCAATGAGCCTGCAGCACGATATTTTGCTGCCCACCATCAATCTGCATAATCCAGACCCGGATTGTGATCTTGATTATGTTGCCAATTATGCCCGTAAACAACACATCGATATTGCTCTTTCCAATCATTTCGCCTTTGGCGGGGCTAATGCGGCATTGTTGCTCAGGCGAATGACGTAGGTAGAGGCGTTTTGTGTGTTGGGATTCTGCTGTTTAAAACATGGTATTTTCAGGTTTATTGGGTATAATCAGGCTAACGTGCGTGACCGGATGAAAAACTATGAATATTCCACTGTATGAAATTGCGAATATTGTGCAGGGCGAAGTTACTGGCGACCAAAACGCCCAAATAAACTGCCTGTCTCCCATTGATAATATTGCTCCCAATTCGCTGGTCTTTGCTGACGGCCAGGAAAATATTGAGCGGGCGGAGCAATCTGAAGCCGCTGCCATTCTGGTTGGAAAGGGCGTAAAAAGCGCAATCAAACCTGTGATTCAGGTTGCCAATCCGTTTAAGGCATTCATCCAGTTATTAAACCAGTTTTATGTACCGCAGCGCCCCAAAGCAGGTATCCATCCAACAGCCGTGATTGCTGAAGATGCAGTCGTTGGCAATAATGTTGCTATTGGTCCTTACGTAGTCATCGAATCCGGCGCCCGAATTGGCGATAACTGTATTTTGAAAGCCCATGTCTATATTGGCGTCAATGCAGTTATTGGTGCAGATACTACGCTTCATTCCCATGTTACAGTTTATGATCAATGCCGGATAGGGGACCGAGTAAGTATTCACGCGTCAACCGTTATTGGCTCTGATGGATTTGGTTATACCTTTGTTGACGGCCAGCATTTAAAAGTTCCTCATGTCGGGAATGTCATTGTGGAAGACGATGTCGAAATCGGCGCTAACTCAGTGGTTGATCGCGCTACTCTCGGCTCTACTATGATTGGCCAGGGCACAAAAATTGATAATCTGGTTCAGATTGCCCACTCCGTCAAACTGGGCAAGCACAATATTGTTTGCGCCTTTACCGGTATTGCCGGCAGTTCTGTCAGCGGCAACAATGTCATCTTCGCTGCCAATGTTGGCGTCAGCGATCATGTCCATATTGATGACGGCGTAATCCTTGGCGCCCGTGCAGGCGTGCCGCCGAAAAAGCATTTACGCGCCGGCAACGTTTATTTGGGAAGCCCGGCCCGCCCACGCGACAAAGCCCTTGAACAGGAATTGTCTGTAACCCGCATCCCGGGCATGCGTAAAGCACTTAAAAACCTGGGAGATAAAGTCAATGCGCTAAGCGAAAAACTCGCCCAACAGGAGGTTGAGTCCTGATGTTGCCGCCCCTGATATTGGTTGATGGTTCTTCCTATTTTTTCCGTGCCTTCCATGCCCTGCCGCCCTTGACCAACTCAAAAGGCAAACCGACCGGCGCAGTCTATGGCGTGGTCAATATGGTGAAAAAATTAATTAAGGACTATCAGGCAACCAATATCGCCGTGATTTTTGATGCCAAGGGCAAAACATTCCGTGATGAATGGTACCCGGAATATAAAGCGCACCGCCCACCCATGCCTGCCGATTTGCATGATCAGTTTGAGCCGATGATTAATCTGCTGAGAGCGATGGGATTACCGTTATTGATTATTGAAGGAGTTGAAGCCGATGATGTCATTGGCACTCTGGCTCGGCAAGCTATGGAGCAAGGTCAGCCAGTCGTAATCTCCACGGGCGATAAAGATATGGCCCAGCTGGTTAACGAACATGTTTCTCTGATTAATACCATGACCAACCAGATCATGGATATTTCACGGGTTAAAGAGAAATTCGGCGTGTCGCCCGAACAGATTATCGACTATCTCACGCTGGTAGGCGATAGCGTTGACAACATTCCCGGCGTTGATAAATGCGGCCCCAAAACAGCAGCCAAATGGCTTGAACAATATCGGACATTGGATAGCCTGATTGCCAATGCCGATCAGATTACTGGCAAAATTGGTGAAAACCTGCGCGCAAGCCTGGCACATTTACCCTTATCCAAACGGCTGGTTACGATAAAAACCGATGTTGATTTGCCTTTAACACTTGCTGAACTGACCATGAAGGAAGCAGATAATCAGCTATTAATTGAGCTCATCCGGGAACTTGAATTTAAAACATGGTTGAAAGAACTGCTTGGCAACCAGCAGCAGCAGCCGGCCGCCGTCAATGATATACCTAACCTACCAGCAGCAAACTCACAATTTACAATCATTAATACCGAGGCGCAATTTAATGAATTGCTGACTGAATTATCGCAATGCCAAGAATTTTGTATCGATACCGAGACAACAAGTCTTGATGCCTTACAGGCTGAAATTGTCGGTATTGCTATTGCAATTAATAGCGATGAACCGGTATACATTCCATTGCGTCATCAGGATGGTACGCCACAACTGGTTGCTGAAAAAGTATTAGCCGACTTAAAACCGCTTCTTGAAAGCGAAACGATTGGCAAAATCGGCCAGAATTTAAAATATGATTATAACGTCTTTAAAAATCATGGCATCACCCTGCGCGGCATTCATTTTGATACCATGCTTGAATCGTACATCCTGAACAGCACTGCCAGCCGCCATGATATGGATTCGCTGGCCTTAAAATACCTTGGCCATAAAACCATTACTTATGAAGAAGTCGCCGGCAAAGGCAGCAAGCAATTACGTTTTGATCAGATTCCGGTAAACAACGCCGCACCTTATGCCGCGGAAGATGCCGACATTACCTTAAAGCTTCATCAAACCTTGTATCCAATGCTGGATAAACCGCTACAGGCGGTTTTGCAGGCCATTGAAGTACCTTTGGTAACCGTATTGGCTGAAATAGAACGCCACGGCGTCCTGATAGACACTGAAACGTTAGCCAGGCATGGCAATCGCTTGAAAAGCCGCATGGTTGAACTTGAACAGGAAGCCGTGCAATTGGCTGGCAAACCGTTTAATCTCAATTCGCCCAAACAATTGCAAGAAATTTTATTTGACCAGTTACAGATTCCCGTTCTGACGAAAACACCAACCGGGCAACCGTCAACGGCTGAATCCGTACTTCAGGAACTGGCTTTCGACCATCGCCTGCCGGCAGTGATTCTTGAATACCGCAGCCTGAGTAAGCTGGTTTCAACATATATTGATGCGTTACCGAAACGGGTAAATGCGGCCACCGGGCGCGTTCATACCTCCTATAATCAGGCTGTCGCTGCGACCGGGCGCTTATCATCCAGCGATCCTAATCTGCAGAATATTCCAATTCGTACGGAAGAAGGACGGTTGATTCGTACGGCGTTTATCGCCCCGCCTAATCACATATTACTGGCAGCTGACTATTCACAAATTGAATTGCGTATTATGGCGCATTTATCGGCGGACAAGAATTTGCTGAACGCCTTTGCCAACGGCTGGGATGTGCATGCCGCAACCGCCAGTGAAATTTTCCAGGTTGCGCTTGATGAAGTCAGCAGTGAACAGCGGCGACGCGCCAAAGCGGTTAATTTTGGTTTAATTTATGGGATGTCGGCTTTTGGCCTGTCCAAGCAATTAGGCATAGAACGCCGTGACGCCCAGCACTATATGGATGTTTATTTTACCCGTTATCCAGGCGTACTTGAGTACATGGAGCGCACTCGCCTGCAAGCGCGGGAGCAGGGTTATGTTGAAACATTATTCGGCAGACGGCTCTATTTGCCCGAAATTAACGCTCGCAATATTGCCCGCCAGAAAGCCGCTGAACGGACAGCAATTAATGCGCCAATGCAAGGAACTGCCGCAGATATTATTAAAAAAGCCATGCTTGCCATCCACGACTGGCAGAACCAGCAATCAGGATTACCAGCGCGAATGGTTATGCAGGTTCATGACGAACTGGTTTTTGAGGTTCGCAAAGACGCTATCGAGCAGGCGCAGAATGCGATTCAGGAGCTTATGGAAAATGCCGTTATTTTGTCTGTGCCTTTGCAGGTTTCAATTGGTGTCGGACAAAACTGGGATGAAGCGCATTCCTAGCGATTGCCGGATCCGCCGCAAAAATTTAAAATTCAACTATAGTTATATTCAGGAGAATAAAAATAATTAGTTAGGGACACTATCATGAGAAAATCATTGTTACTGCTGTTAACAGTAGCGTCAACCTGTTTTTCTCAACCGGCGCCTGAGAATAATCAATCCAGTGATTTAATTTCCCTGGCACATCAGGTATTCGACAAATTCATTAACTATACCTTTGATGAATACCTCTATGTCAAACCGCCCCAGGAGCCATTCAGCGATATCAGCGCCATGCTGCATGAGCAAGGCGGCAATTTAAGTGATGCCGTAATTAATAAAGTCATCACCACCTTAAAATGCACTAACCAATATAATGTCAATCACAACAATATTTTAACGGTCATTGATTACTCATTACCATCACGGGAAAAGCGGTTATGGATCTTTGATCTCAAACAGAAAAAGCTGTTGTTTCATACCTATGTTTCGCATGGCATTAAATCTGGTGCATTATTATCCAGCTTTTTCTCGAATAAATATGATAGTAAGGCCAGCAGCATTGGCGTGTACAAAACCGAACAGACTTACTATGGCCGTGACGGTTTGTCGCTCCGTCTGAGCGGCCTGGAACGAGGATTTAATGACAATGCCATGAATCGCTATATCGTAATGCACGGCGGCTGGTATGTGGATGAAGGCTTTATCAAGCGCTATGGCAGGGCTGGCCGCAGCTGGGGTTGTCCGGCGGTTCCGGAATACCTGACTAAAGATATTATTAATACGATTAAGGATCATTCACTTTTTGTGGTTTATTATCCGAGCGATAACTGGTTTGCCAAATCAAGATTTCTTAACTGCAATAAACTTGCCGACAACCAGAACAATAACGGCCTGTTATCGGATCCATCAACGGTAGCGATTGAAGAACATCGGGATTACATTGTCTTTACCGATATGAATAAAAACAGCCGGCGGGAAGAAAATGAATCGATTATTGTGATGGCTGCGGATAATTATGAACAGGCATTTAAGCGCCGGGCACCGCTCGAACGCATGCTCAGAAGGCAAATTAATCATTCGGAATATATTGCCTTGAGCACGGTTGAACTGGAGCATCTGGTCAGCGCCAATAATGACAGCTTAAGGGATCTGCATTTTGTAATCCCGGTTATTAAATTAAATCGCGGTTATTATGAAACTGAAATGCATTTTGTTCCCTTAGGCAAGATTAAAGAAGTCAGGCTAAACCAGCCCTCATCCGCCAGCGAAAACAAACCTGGCAATTACACGGTATTGCTGGAAGGAAAACCGGTTATTAACCTAAAGTCAACTAATCAGTTTATCCGTTGGTTGGGTTTATAGGCGGGTCGCTTTAGTTAAGGATACACTGGCTGGCAACATCTTTGTTGGGTCAAACGACCCAACCTACGTTTCACTGTCCAAGACCAGGTGTCCATTATGCGACAGATATATGGTCCATATTGTTCTCAGGCGCAGGCTGCATTACCACGTCTGTGCCGGCAAAAAGGCCATACGGATTAGTATAAGCGCTCTGGCTTTTTTTTCTAATATACCGCTTGTTATCTGCGGCAATCAAGTATTGATCGACTATAAAATTCATCGCCTCTTCAGCAAAATGCCGCATATTCTTCAGCGGTATATCCCACACGTATCTCCAGGAAGGGCTTAAATTATAAGCAATGCCTACGGCTAGTAATAAGTTAAGCTTATATGAGCTATTGACCAATACTCCCGTATCAATCTCTGCTTTTGCAATGCAATCTATATAGTCAGAAGCGAGGTACTTAAACAAAATATGGAATTTAAGTTCAATAATCGACCAATTGCATCCCTGAACCACTTCCTGTATCGGAAGATTATCAATAAATTGGTCAAAGGGTGAGTATGCTTGCCGTGATTGCAATAAAGTTACATTATTTTCTCGTGTAGAGGGATAGGGAGACTGGCAGAAAAAACGGTTATATAAATAGCCTGAATAATTATTATATGACTGCGGGTTATACTGCGGGCAGAAGGACTGAAACCAGTCACCGGGCAACAGCGATTTAACGAGCTGTTGCCGAATAGCCATAAATTCCGCAGGCGGGTTAAGCAACAAATTATCACTGGCATAAATATACGTGAGTAAATAAGTCAACCGTAATTCCCAATCCTCGCGCCTGTTATTCAACACGAATTCTTCAAAAAGACCATGCAGTATCTGCAGATAGCTTTCAATATCATGATGGATAGCCCTGGCTCGATGTTTTCCATTCGAGATAGTCCTTTCCTCTGCATCCTCTTCATCTTCTTCATCTTCACCGCCGGTATTGGTAAAGTAGCAAAAAAGTTCCTTTTCATACCTGCTTATTTTGCTGCAAATAGCATCGGGATTGTTTTCTCCCTTATAATAATCATTAATAGCTTCCACCAGAGTCTCTGCCTTTAATAACCGCTCGACAAGATAGTGGGTAAACTGAGTGTAATAGGTTGCAATTTGCGTAAAACGCCCCAGATTATGTTGTTGTATACGGCGTTCAAAGCCTCTTAACAATGCATTTCTTACTTCATTGCTTTCGTCGCCGCTATAATATAAATCAAAATAGAGGAATAAATTATAAGAGCCCGTTTGGGGTGTTAGCAAAATAGGCATGAGACTGTAAAAGTCAACCCGCATACTCCCGGATGTTCTGCCATCAAAACCTAATTCAACCATCAACTCGAGTTCGAGCGCACGGAGCTTTTTATGAACTTTCTCAAACCCATTTTCCGCCGATACGCCTTCCAAATCCAGATACTGAGCGATGACGGGATAACTGCTTTTAAAATCGTTTAGATATATCGACTTTTCCTCAGTATATTTAAGAGAAACAACCGTTACCAAAAACAGTTTTACAACAAAATCATTCAGCTCAACACTCCCATTTGCTTTTTTCCCATAAAGTTTATCTAGTTGATAGATTATTCCCAGGGGAGTTTCAATTGAATTTAACAGCGGGTTGTAATATTTTTGCATTACGTTGTTACAAATGAAATTAATCATCTCTTCCGCTTTTTTTCGCTGTTCCGGCTTGATTTTAGTTACAAATGAATTGAGGATTTCTTTATACCACATAGTGAATTCAAATAATGAAAAAAATTTATTATATTAATAATAAATTAAGAGAATATTAACTTTATTTTCTCCACATAGAATATTATTCGATCAATTATTTCATTTTAACAACACAAATCGATTCAAAAATGGCAATATTGGGCGAAAATCGCTTACTCCATGTTTTCTTCGTACCCATATTGACCAATGGTATGTAAAAAATTCATACTATGCGGCCTGCGTTGTATTTTAGGAAAAACCAAAGGAATATCATGACAATCATGACTACAGAAGAGGTACAGGAATTAATTTCTAACCAGCCTGATGAGCAAATTATAAAAGAGCTTCGGTATATTATCCAATATGAGCCGGATCTTCTTAAAGGATATCCGTTGAACAGAACTCTTTTTCATCTATTGATTTTACAGAAAAAACCCCGAGCACTAATTAGTTTAATTAATGAGATTGCAGTTTATAAAGGTGAAGAATACTGGAAAGAGATTGCTGTTTTAACAGATAGCAAACAATGTAATCTAATGCATTATACGGTGAGAATGGGTAGTGAAGGCGAAGAGCTTATGATGTTTTTGCTAGAGCACTTTCCTGAACAAGTTAAGGCATACAATAAATCGGGAAATACTCCTTTACATGAAGCGGCTATAAGAAAAAAAATATGGACAATCAATTTTCTTGTAAAATATAAAGAGATTGCTGTTTTAACAGATAACAAACAATGCAATCTAATGCATTATACAGTGAGAATGGGTAATGAAGGCGAAGAGCTTTTGATGTTTTTGCTAGAGCACTTTCCTGAACAAGTTAATGCATGTAATGAATCAGGAAATACTCCCTTGCATGAAGCGGTTATAGCAAAAAATATTTGGGCAATCAATTGTCTTGTAAAACATAAGGGTTGTAATAAATCAATAAAAAATAAAGAAGGGAAAACTGCGCTTGAGCTGGCAGCGGATGCGAAAATACGGCAAGCTATATTATCGATTGATCTGAGTACGCTACTGCTTGGAAGACGAGATCGCAATCCGGGCGAGTTACAGGGAGAATTTCCACTGCTGGCATCAAACAGAAGCAGCCCTTCCAGATCATCACCAAACAGAAGCAATCCGACAACACCCATAATGGACGGGAATAACTCTTCAAGATTACTATCAAACCTGAGCGGCTCTTCCGCATCGTTATCCACCGGAAGCGCTTCCGCACTATCCCTGTCACCTAGCAGCTTTAGCTTGCCATTGAGCATTCACGACGATAGCTCTTCCGGACAAAATTCTCCGGTTCCAACCAGGAAACTGGCTGATGTAAAGGCTCCTGAGACGCTTGATAGTGACGAAGTTCAATCGGCAATAGCCAATTTGGGACATGACTCCCAATACAAAACTGCCCTGGACCAGCAGATAAGCAGTAATCGTTTCAAAGACTTTTACCTCAGCGGATTATTGCCTGAAACGCTTTCCTTAAACCAGGAGTTATTTTCCAATCCTGCGAATCAAAAACCAATTACAGATATTTTAACCGCTATACAGCCCGGCGTTACAGAATCCTATCGCCGCATAGAGGAAAGAAATTTAGCCACAACAAACGAATTCATTACAATAGTTACCAATAATATTTCCATTTCCGACTCTGAACCAAGGCCCATGCCTGAATTAAAGGACAGCTCTCCGCGTGACAAAGAGGCACTGCACACGCTGTGGCTATTAACAGCTTGTCAGACATCCCCTCAATCAAAACGAAAATTCAACTTTGAACAAGTAGAAGGTACAGCGCTGGGGCTATTGCTCACACACCCTTTGGTTAAAATCATACAGTTTATTAAAGAGTTATATAGTCAATTTGATAAAGATCAGAAGATTATTGCCAATTTTATTGTATTACAATTAATAGCCTATAATGCGATTAATAAAATACAATTCACTCCGCTACTGGCGCAGCGATTGCAACATCTTGGCAGCCGGAATATTGATAAGCGCGATGGACTGGGGCCACTGGGCGAAATCATTAATTCGCTATTGGCGGAAAAATACGAGCTATGCTCAAGTTATTATACCAATCCAATATTATGGAATGGCTATCTTCTAAACGGTAAGCTTAGCGAACCAGAGCTCGCCGCCAAAAAAAATTCCTTTGATCAGTTCGTTGATTACGCTTTGCAAAAAACACCTGAAAGCAGAGTCAATGAAGTGGAATTAATTGCGCATGAATTACTGCTGTTGACCATGCTTCTCTATAGAAAGATATCTATTATCGAGTTTCGTGATCAAAGTTGGCAAAAAGATAATAAAGCAGAGCTTGCGCCAGTTATAACCCGATTTACCAATTACTTTAACCAGCTATTTGAATATTTTGCCGCCAAGATACTCACCCAACCGCCAGCGAATCTCGGTAACGCGTTACGTTTTATGATAGAACTGGGCCAGGTACTCTGCCCTCTGGAGGGAGAATTTTACCGCGATCTGAATCATTTCAAACTTGTAGCCAGCGTACTTAGCAGTAGCGAAATTTCACGATTATATGATACAGACATGTGCGCCTATGCAAATCAACTTGCATGCCTGACTCCCGCTGAGCTTGGACGGATTAAGGAAATCGAGAAATTAAGCAGTGCTGCCAGACACTCGGAGTTTATGAGGAAAATGTATGAAACCTTTCAAACGACGCTTCCTTTCCCGGCGGAAATTCTGCAAGAACTGATATATGCAGTTGATGGAAATAAACAGGACATTCCTGAAGAACGCGCACTTGCTCGAACGGAAGCCGAAGGGAAAATTCTTAAAAAAATTATAGAAACCAAGGCGCTGGTTGCTTTTGAAAGAACCATTAATGAGACTGATTTACTTCTATTCATAGAACAAAAACCGCCGGTTCTTTCTGAAAGTGACAGACAGACAATTTCCTACAGCCGGGTACCAAGAAAAGATGACTTCTTACCGGTAGAAAAGAGCTTTGCCAATTTTACCTCACTACTGGCCCGTATCAACGAACGGCACTTGCCTCTTAATATTCTCCCTCGTCTTATCATCAAACAAAAAACAGTCAGTCAAAATAAACTTCCTTCTAAATTAATTGAGCTATTCACAGAGCAGCTGAAAAAATTTTTAAATCGGGTGAAAGTAAATGCAGAAGAAAGTAAAATAACCCGGCATGGGGATATCGTCCATTTCATGACCGTCTGGACTCAATTTGAGTATACTATTTCTCAAATAATCCAGATAAATAACAATGTCTTTTCGCGTTTAAAATTGACCGATTACAAAAATCCGGCTGATTTTGCCGAACAGTTAAATAAATTACGCGCACAGTTTAGTTTAAAAGAAGTGGTTATGCCGGATGAATATTATAATTTTGTAAAACAACTTACGCATATCCTCGCCAATAATTTACCTCAAAATTTACTTCCTGACTTTACTATTAAGCAAAAAGAAATTGCCCTTATTGATCTCCCTCATACATTAATCAATTTCTTTGAGGAACATCTGAAATACTTTGTGAAACAGGTAGAACTAAATGCTAAAAAAAATATAATAACCGAACCTAACTGTATTATTCAGCTAATGGCAACCTGGGATCAATTAGAGCAGGCTATTTTTCGAATAATCCTTATCAATAACCAATCCTTTTATCCAAAAGCATTAACTGACTGCAAAAACCCCTATTATTTTATCGAACGGTTAAAAGCGTTACGGGAACAGTTTCTTTTAAAAGAAGATGATATGCCGGCGGATTATTATTTAAAACAGGTATTGGCAAATATGCCAAAATCGGCGCCAGAGACAAGGAAGGGAAAGGCAGTAATAACAACATTTTTTGCAGCATATAAACCGCAGTATACGCGAGAAACAGCAGATGCAAGCAGCGAATTGAATTTACATAAATAGCTGATTGATTGAGTCTGGCAGATAAATTTTATATCATCGTGGGCAAACAGATTATAGGTCAAAAAATAATGACAAATCTAAAACAAGAAGCAGCAAAAGCTGCGCTGCGCTTTATAGAAGACAATACCGTAGTTGGTGTGGGAACCGGTTCAACGGTTAATTGCTTTATTGAGGAATTAGCAGCGATCAGACACCGGATTGATGCCTGTGTTGCCAGTTCAAAAACTACAGAAACCCGCTTGCGGGCAGCAGGTATCCCAGTGATTGATTTAAACGCGGCAAATGAAGTGCCAGTATACATTGATGGCGCTGACGAAGTGAATGAGCGGCGTGAAATGATCAAAGGCGGCGGCGGTGCGCTGACTCGGGAAAAAATTATCGCCACAGCCGCACAGCAATTTATCTGCATTGTTGATGAATCAAAGCGGGTGAAAAATTTAGGCGAATTCCCGGTTGCCGTGGAAGTACTTCCCATCGCACGCAGCCTTGCTGCCCGGGAATTGGTTAAACTGGGCGGCGATCCGGAATATCGTGATGGTTTTATTACTGATAATGGCAATATTATTCTGGATGTCTTCAACCTTGAAATCAGCAATATTGTCGCGCTGGAAAAAGCGATTAAACAAATTCCTGGCGTTGTTGAAAGCGGCTTGTTTGGCCAGCGGCGGGCAGACAAAGTGATAATCGCGTCTGCCAGCGGGATAGCAACTTTTTAATTGTTCCTTCCGGTATTACCGCCAGAGGTTGGTTTTGACCAGATCAAGAATTTCAGTACCCTGACCATTGATGATTGCTTTCATCATATAGAGACTAAATCCTTTCATCTGGGCAAAACTCACTGTCGGCGGCATCATCAGTTCATTGCGGTTTACCCGGACATCAATTAAAGCCGGCCCCGAAACCGAAAAAGCCTGTTGCAATGTTTCAGGCAATTGACTTGCCTCATCTACCCTGAAACCACGTATACCTATTGCCTGGGCCATATTGGCAAAGTTGGGATTATCCAGTTCAGTACCAAATTCCAGCATACCGCCTACCCGCATTTCCATTTCAACAAAGCCCAAGGTTCCATTATTAAATACCACAATTTTTATCGGCAATTGCTGTTGCACCAGGGTCAGGATATCGCCCATCAGCATACTGAAACCACCATCGCCGCACATAGCGACAACCTGCCGGTCAGGATGGCTGGCCTGGACTCCAATCGCCTGAGCCAATGCATTGGCCATTGAACCGTGATTAAATGAGCCCAGTAAACGGCGTTTGCCATTCATGGTTAAATAACGTGCCGCCCATACCGTTGGAGTGCCGACGTCGCAGCAGAATAAAGCGTCTTCTTCAGCATGCTCATCGATCATCCGTGCCAGATATTGCGGATGAATCACTTTTTTGGAATCATTGCGTGCAAGATCATCCAGGCTTCGGCGAGCCAGCTTGTAATGTTTGACTGCCTGCTCCAGATGACTGCTGTCTGATTTTCGTTCGAGCAGCGGAGTCAATGCCTGAAGCGTATTATTGACATCGCCAATCAGGCCCAGATCAATATCAGTCCTGCGCCCGAGTTGCGCGCCTTCACAATCAATTTGAATAATCTTCGCCTTTGTGGGATAAAACTGACGATAAGGGAAGCTGGTTCCAAGCAATAACAGGGTATCGCAGGACTCCATGGCGTAATATCCGGATGAAAACCCGATAAAGCCGGTCATGCCGACATCATACGGGTTGTCGTATTCGATATAAGGTTTTCCACGCAGCGTGTGAACTACCGGCGCTTGCAATTTCTCGCATAAAGCCATAAGCGAATCATGGGCATCGGCAGCGCCAATTCCGCAAAACACGGTTACTTTTTTAGCAGCGTTCAACATCTCCGCTGCTTTATGCAACAGATTATTATCCGGCACAACGACCGGTTTTGGCATAGGCAACCAGGCTGGCGCAGCAGCGGCCCGCATTTCCTGTAACGCGACATCGCCGGAAATAACCAGCACCGCTACCCCGCGTTTTGCAAGCGCGGTCTGAATTGCGATTTTAATCAGGCGAGGCACTTGCTCGACTGAAGTAATCATTTCGCAAAAGTAGCTGCACTCTTTAAATAAAATATTCGGATAAGTTTCCTGAAAATAATTACCGCCAATTTCCGGGGTAGGAATATGGGCGGCAATAGCCAGTACCGGCGCATTACTGCGTTGACAATCATACAGGCCGTTAATCAAATGCAGATTTCCCGGCCCGCAACTTCCTGCGCACACCGCAAGCTCGCCGGTTAACTGCGCTTCGGCGCCAGCAGCGAAAGCAGCGACCTCTTCGTGACGGGTATGAATCCAGCTTATTTCTTTATGCTTTTGCAATGCATTGGTAATTCCATTTAATGAATCGCCAACAATGCCATAAATGCGCTTAACCCCTACCTGGCCCAAAGTATCTACCAGAACTTCCGCTACTGTTGTCATCACATTATTCCTTAAAAATTTATTGTCCGACTGTTGGCGCCATTCCTGGTATTGCGGGCGCTACTGTTGGCGCAACAGGAGTTGCTGTCGATGCAGCAGGTTTAGGCGTTGTTGACACATTAGAATGGCCAGGTTCCATAACCGTTGTATCCTGTTTTTTGCTGACAGCGGCAGGCGCACTTTTGTTTTGTACTGAACTGGCTGCCGGTGTATTGTCATTATGATGGGTTCTGTAGTCATACGTCGATGCACGGGCTGGCGAATCCTCAAACAAGTCGTCCATAGCGGCACAGCCAGCCAGGAAGAAAGGAATCGTCAAAGGAAGCAATTTTATTATTTTCATTTTTTCATCCTTGATTAATCTATACCTTTTTAGTGTAGCCGGTGGTTGGCCAGTTGTAAAATTATCCTGGAAAAGCGCTTTTTTTATCATCATGTGTTGACCTGGGTTTATTATTATTACAAACTGACCATATCTTTTTATCACAGGAAAAAATATGGCTAAGAAAACCCAACAAGAAGAGTCTTTCGATATTTCCGAGTTTTTTATGAATAATGAGGATTGTTCCGATGACCACATGCTCGAACCTCATCTGTTCGCCGCAGCCGCCGAATGTCAGAAAACCGCAATCAACCTTGTTAAGTTGGTTTTACAATATTCAGGGAAAGATAAATTTCCGGAAGAGGAAATTTATCAGATTTATAGACGGGCTCTTAATCAGGCGCTGACGGCCTTGGAAGAAAATATGGAAATGGCTGAATAAGGTTTTCTTTTTCCCAAAGGAGTGTTGGGCTTTACAGCCCATATTCGTTCGGCCTGAGGAAAATGCGGAGCATTTGTCTCGAAGGCGTGGCACTGTACCACAGGCTTCGAGACAGCGCTAAAGCGCTTCCTCAGCCCGAACGATGTTGTGTAATAGAGAATTTAATTAACTTTAAGGCTACAGGCCTTACAGCCCAACCGCATTTAAATTGCCGCGCCCCTACATCCCCGGCGCGTTCCCGGCTGTTACCTCAAGCTCTTCACTAGCGGAATGCCGCTTGTAAAAACTCTCCAGTTCACTGGTCACGCTAGAGATAATTTTTTCATAACGTACCACCCATATCGATATGGCGTAACACGTTTTCTCTAAAGTCTAATGAGTAGGTCATACATTCCTTCTGACTGGTTCCGTTGATGTTCTGCGTGATGTGGTCTCAATGCAAAGCAGAATACCTTGGATCTATTGGTCTTCTGATGGACTTCCTCTATATCAAATCACCGCTCAAGGAGTTGATATGATTTTTTGTCCAATACAAAAATAATTTATTTTGACTCTATTTCATACTAATTGGTGCTAGTTTAGAACGCATTGTCTGCAAAATTACCTATAATCATATTATGAGTGTAGGTACAGAGATTACGTATGCCAACTCCCGAACCTGTATATGAAGAAAGCAAAATCATAGAGCAATCTGACATTATACCGATGATTAATAACATTCTGAAGCGGAAAGGTATTGATCTACAAGCCGATGTAGACGGAATATGTAATGGGCTGGCAGCAGTCTATATAAAATACGCTCTGCAGGGGAAGGCCAGCAAATTTGCAGAGATGCTGGAAGTGATTCAGAGAAAAGGTAAGGATGCTTCTATAGAACTGGGGGTGTTCGCAGCCAGTGGCCGCATGTATAGCCTGAATCCCAATTCGAGTGAATTCGACAGCGATGTTAGTAAATTTATTCAGGAGGTTCTGTTGGCTTTTTTACCTGGTGAATTTGACAATTCGTTAGGCCAGGCGGATGGACTGCATGCATTAACTGTTCCTGTAAAAAAGACGGTGAAAGACGACTCAGATGAAATGGTAAGGGAAGTTGAAATTCCGCAACAAATGCAACGACTATACAAACTGGGACTGGTTGCTGATATAAACGCATGGAAACAGATTTTTAATGATATGAGAGCACCAGGAACTGCTTGGCATGTGGGTTCACTTAATCATGCTATTGCTGTCTTTGTGAATAAAGACGGTAATTTTGAAGTTTACGATCCTAACTATCCAAAAATTTCCGTCTTTAAAGACGGTGAGCCAGACCCTGCTTCAACAGCAGGGGAGCAGCTGGAACTATTTCTCCGCACACAATACCAATTGAATAACGGTACACGCATGGCCTTAACCATAGATGTAGTCGCTCATCCGGAATCCAAAATTAACTTTCAGTTTCCCGACAAAGAATCAATCATCCGTGACGTTGACAAAGAGGGGTCAAACATGAAAAATGCCCATTTGTCGTCAAATGGACCTATTACTGTTTATAATCAACTTGTTATGGCAGCCAAACTGAATGATACGGAGATGTTGAAGTTATGGCTTGAGAGAGGTGCCGAGGGTTCGCAAGTCGCCCTGACCTTTGCTGCCATGGAGAGCCGGCTCGATGCCATTGATGTGCTGCTGGATCAGAAATATCGAAATTGCCTGAACGATAAAAATGGTGATCCAACCCCCGCCTATCTTAATGGAATATCAGAAGCTTTGAAGGCAGGCCGAAGCGCTGTATTAGAGAAATTGCTAAATAATCCAGATGTCTCCTCAAAAATTGTCGCGTTTCTACAGAATGGGAATGATGGAAAAAAATATCAAGCCCAGTTTCTCGAGTCAGCAGCATCATTGAAGAGTCCGGATTGCATCCGGATTCTTGTCGGTTATCTGGAAAAGAATATACCTGGCTTAGACATGGCAGACATGATCCGCTCCAACGATGCAGTTCAATTAGCTGAAAAGTCAGGAGACGCGCAATGCTTGCAATTATTAAAAAACCTTTCATCTGCCGAACCGGCTCAGGCTCACAATAATGATCATGAGAGTACCTTTGCAAATATAAAGCTGCCTCCACATCCTTCGAATAAACAAGGCTTCGCAGAATTTATTTCTGATCTGGCTTCTGGGTGGAAAGAAGCACTGAGAGAAATAAAAGAGACTATAAACAGTCGTTTCAGAGCTGCCCCTGATTTTAAATCACGGCTATCTGCACTAAAGGGTGAATCAGGCAATACTAAGACAGCAACTTCTGCCCAAAATTTCAAGAACCGCCTGTTAGGCGAAAAGCAGCAGAATAAAGTGGAAGTGGAGGCAGAGCCAGCGTATACCAACTCTTCAAACACCCCTCGCTGAACTATAGTGAATTAAAATTTAAACGATCCCTTAAAGGCAGCATCAATAGCAAGAGCCAAAGAATCAAAATTGGCCATATTGTTTTTGATTTTCTTTTTAAATTAGCCCAGAATTTTTCAATTGGATTAAGGCCTGGTGAGTAAGAGGGTGAAAAGAGCACTTCGCAATCAGCGCCCTGTGAATACTAACAAGAACGGGAATAGCAATTTCATTTGCAATGCCACCGGCATATCGATATAGTTTTTAATAAACTGGATGCAAAACGGAGCATGGGGTAATGAAAACAAGACCTGTGTATATAGCGGGCGGAAGCAGGACGCCTTTTGTCAAATCAATGGGAACTTATCAGACGGTTACTACTCAGGATTTGATGATTGCTGCGCTGCAGGATCTGGTGAACAAGATGCACCTGGAACAACGCGTTGTGGGTGATGTTGCCCTTGGTGCAGTCATTAACAGTTCTGCTGGCTGGGGTTTGGCCCGAGAATCGGTATTGGGAACAACCCTGCACCCTCATACACCGGCCTATAACGTCCAGCGAGCCTGCGGAACCGGCCTTGAAGCCGTACTACAAATCGCCTTAAAAATCGCCAATTATCAGATTAATGATGGCATTGCCGGCGGCGTTGATACTAATAGCGATCTGCCGGTTATTTTTCGCCGCTCTTTTGCCCAGAAATTACTTGCCCTTAATAGCAGCCGAGGCTGGCAAGCGAAATTAAAAGCGCTTGCTGCATTCCGTCCTGCCGATTTAAAGCCGCTGGTGCCGGCTGTCGTTGAACCGCGCACGGGTTTATCCATGGGGCAACATACCGAAAAGATGGTGAAGGAATGGGGTATTTCACGGCAGGATCAGGATGAACTTGCCTGGATAAGCCATCAGCAAGGGCAAAAAGCGTATGATGAAGGGTTTTATGATGATCTGGTATTTGAATTCCAAGGCTTAAAACGTGATGGAATATTGCGTGGCGATACCACACTTGAAAAACTGGCCAAACTGAAAACCGCTTTTGACTTCAGCGCTGCCGGAACCTTAACAGCCGGCAATAGCACGCCCCTCAGCGATGGTTCTTCCGCTGTCTATCTGGTCAGTGATGAAATAGCTCAACAACATAACCACCCATTGCTTGCGCGTTTTGTCGATGCAGAGGTCGCAGCAGTAAGCTACGTTCAGGGTGAAGGCCTGTTAATGGCGCCTACAATTGCAGTAAGCCGATTACTCCTGCGTAACAAACTTACTTTACAGGATTTTGATTTTTACGAAATTCACGAGGCATTCGCCGGTCAGGTTCTTTGTACGCTAAAAGCCTGGGAATCAGCCGATTATTGTCAACGGGTATTGAATCGCGATCAGCCCATGGGCAGTATTGATCGCAGTAAATTGAATGTTAAGGGCGGCAGTCTTGCGTTAGGCCATCCCTTTGCGGCAACAGGCGGACGAATAGTAGCCAGTCTTGCTAAAATGCTTCATCAAAAAGGTAGCGGGCGTGGATTAATTTCTATCTGCACAGCAGGCGGAATGGGTGTGACGGCTATTCTGGAAGCGGTTTAATTATTAACAATAAGGATTGTTGTTATGATTTTTTCAAATATTTTAGAAACTATTGGCCGCACTCCAGTAGTAAAAATTAATCGCATAGGGAACGAACTGGACTGTGACTTGTATGCTAAATGCGAATTTTTTAATCCGGGCGGCTCAGTAAAGGATCGCATAGGCTATGAAATGGTCACCAATGCCCAGAAAAGCGGCCGTATCAAACCAGGCGATACCTTAATAGAACCCACTTCCGGCAATACCGGTATTGGTATCGCTTTGGCTGGCGCAATTCTTGGCTATAATGTCATTATTACCATGCCTGAAAAAATGAGCCAGGAGAAACAATCCATTCTCGAACGCCTGGGAGCAACGATTTATCGCACCCCATCAGAAGTTGCCTCAAACCATCCCGACAGCCATATTTCGCTGGCTGCGAAACTACAGCGAGAAATTCCCAATGCTCATATTCTGGATCAATATGCCAACAACGATAACCCCAATGCGCATTATAAAGGCACTGCTCAGGAGATTATCGATGATTTTGGCCGAGATTTGCATATGGTTGTTGCGGGCGTTGGTACTGGCGGAACAATTAGCGGTATTGCCAAACGGCTGAAAGAATACAATCCTGAAATTATAATTGTCGGTGTTGATCCGGAAGGTTCAATCCTTGGCGGCGGAGAACACATTGCACCCTATCTGGTTGAAGGAATAGGTTATGATTTTTTCCCCGATGTGCTGAGCAGGGATTTAATTGACTATTATGTTAAAACCACAGATCACGACGCATTCACCTTTGCCCGGCGGCTGATACGCGAGGAAGGGCTTTTAGTTGGCGGCTCAAGCGGCGCCGCCATAGCGGGAGCATTACAGGCAGCGCGCACATTACAAAAAGGGCAAAAATGTCTGGTCATTCTCCCTGATTCGATCAGGAACTATATGTCAAAGTTCCCGACCGACAAATGGATGGCGGAAAATGACTTCAGCGTAGACTAATTTTAACGCCGGCAGTCTCTTGTGCTTCGGCTGCCTGCTCTAACTGATCAAAAATAGTTTGTGCATGCAGGTGATCAATAGTTATAGCACGAGCTAACGCCCGTAACACTTCACTGATAACCCGTTCATCATGGTTCTGGCCAGCGGGCTTTCCGGTCGGCATTTCCCTTTTGCCATGAATCGCATTAAAAAAATTCTGATTACCATGCTCAAGGCCAACCTGGTTCACATGACCTTCAGGATAATCGCTGTTTTTCAGATTATCGACATAGATTTCCAACAATTTTTCTTTCTTGATCGGCTTATCAGACAACAGCGCCTTAAGCTTGTGTATATTACCCGCATAGGATAATTCCACAACCCGATTAGCCTCTTCAATCTGTTTGAGAACAGTGGCGAGATCTGGATCATTAACTGGAGAAACAACCGGCATCGCAGGCTTAACCGGCAAATTGGCGGCAGCCTCTTCAAAACGGCGAATATTTTTTACTTTGGGGTAATAATGTTCATTTTCCAGATGAATGGTAAGCAGCTCACGTTTGTTCTTTTCATTTCTTACGCCAAATTTCAACCGCGCGTGCAATTCGTGGCCTGGCCTGGTGTAGTGTACATTGATTGGCAGTTCGAGCATGTTGGCTAAAGCAGCTATCGCGCTGCCCTTTATCCAGGTGTTTGGCTTACGCATTTCGGCAGCGGAGTCTTCGCCAGCCATCTCCATAAACACGCCCCGATACAGGTCAGGTCTGGCATAAAACTCATCTACCGCCATCTGGCGTAAGGTATACGCCAAATCACGAACAAATTGCGCCATTAATGCAGGCTCACGACTCTGATGTTTGAACCACTCAGCCGGAGTAGTCAACCTGCCAGTCTGACTTGCCGGAAAATATTCTCGATGGCGCACTGAAATTCTCGCCAAAGCTTTTGAGTTAAAGTGCGGGTTACTGAAAACGTTATCAATAATAGCAGCAGCTACGGCACGAAAACCACAATCACCAGTGCCGCCCATATTTACCAAGGCTGCCTGATCTTTCTCTGTAGCCGGCTTTGCCGTAACCCGGTTATTTATAACCGGGTTATGAAAAAAACCTGTTAGTTCAGCCATGTCTTACCCCAGTAACCGATTTAATTCCATTTTAATCGCTTTAGATTAAGAAAATATTAATCATAAATATAATTATAGGTAATTTTCTTAAGGAAGGAGCAAAAAGAGATTGCGCGGCATCAGCACTCTCCGAATAGACTATAATTACTTATTCTTATTCAACATAGCCAGGGAGCCAGGCATGGAACAAGTTCAGGATAAGGATTTGGTAAAATTAAAAAAACTGTTGCAAAACACTGGCGAGTTTATCGCTTATTTTGAATTGGCCGAAACCAAAATGGCAGCCTGGAAAACAGACCTTGAGCAGCAGGCTCTGATACAGCAGAAAAAGACCGAAAATCATTTAAATTTTCTGCATACTGAAATCGAATCCTTACGGGATGTTCTCACCCATGCCGGTATGGCGCGGTTAAGGCTGCATATCAGCCAGGCGCTCAAAGACGGTGAAGCTCATATCAATCTGTTGAAAAAAACGGGGGATGAGTTAATCCATGATATTCGATTACAGCACAATGAGTTGAGTAAAACATTAAATAGAAACCTGCATTTGGTAGAGCGTTATACTGATCGCGCTATTCGCGCAATCTCGTTTCAACTGGCCGAATATGATATTAACCAGTTTCATCAGACCGTACAGGACAGCCATCTTCATATTGAGAAAGTCTCTTCAGATACTATCCGGAAAAGCGCAGGCTTGCTTCGCAATTACCAATGGCGGTCTATTGTTTTTAGCCTGATTACTACCTTAATTACTGCATTGTCAGTCAGTTTATATGTTTGCAATGAAGCGCCATGGGAAGTGCGGGAGCAGGTGCAACATGAGCGCGCCGCCGGTAAAGCATTATTAAGCGCCTGGTCTGTACTGTCGCAGGAAGAAAAAGATAAAATTATGAATTCATCCGATTTTAAAGGTTAATATGGTTTTGCTTTACCTGTGTTTCAGTCTGGCCGCACTGTATTTGCTCATACGCTGGCAGCGTGCACACCCTTACCATCAGTGGCGTAAAAGACTCCAGCTGGCCAGACATGAAAGCGTTTTTAACCAGCTCTATGAGACTGTTAATGGCTTTGAATTATCAAAACAGGCACGCCAAAGCCAGGATGCCCCTGAGTATGTGTATGGTGAAATCGAATTTGAATCATTTATTGCTTTAATTGCGCTTTGCAAACCAGATGCGGATTGCATTTTTTATGATTTAGGCAGTGGCGCCGGGAAAGCAGTTTTAGCCTGTGCGATGGTTTTTCCAGTTAAAAAAAGTTATGGCGTCGAATTGTTTGGCAATTTACACCAGTGCGCAAACAGACAAAAGCAGACGCTTTCTACACTTACTGGCTACAGTCACTGCCAGGACCAAATTACATTTATTCAGAGTGATTTATTGCATATTCCACTCACTGACGCGACATTAATCTTTATTAATGCCACGTCCTTTTTTGGTTATTTATGGCAGCAAATCAGCATTCATCTTGAACAAATTCCGAATGACGCAATTGTCATTTCCACCAGTAAAAAATTAGCCTCGGATAAATTTTCCGTTGATCTGATTACCCGGGTCAATATGAGCTGGGGTCCAGTCCACGCCTATATCCAACGCAGGTTGCCCGATAACGGCTCGATTGAATTACCGGAAAAATTTTAATACAGTTTATTGATAACATTGAATATTCTATTTACATGTCTATACTCAATAATAAGCAGTACTTAAATATAAATTGGCGGAGCCGGGGTAGATATGATCAAATCAGAACTCATAGATAAACTAGCTGCAAAAATCACGCATATACCTGAAAAACAGGTAGGTGAGGGAATTAACAAAATTCTGGATTTAATGAGCAATGCTCTGATTGAAGGGCAACGCATTGAAATTCGTGGGTTTGGCAGTTTCTGTTTGCATCACAGACCTCCCCGAAATGCGCGCAATCCCAAAACAGGTGAAAAGGTTAAAACTGAAGCTAAATACAGCCCTCATTTTAAGCCTGGAAAAGAACTCAGAGAAAGAGTGGATGCCTCTCGCGAAAGCATCCCCTTGCGTGATGAGGAATAATGTTAAGTTCGGGGCAATGTTACACCCGTTTGCCCCTGATATTTTCCTGCCCTGTCTTTATAAGATACCGCACAAACATCATCAGACTCTAAAAATATCATCTGCGCAACACCTTCATTCGCGTAAATTTTTGCCGGTAATGTTGTAGTATTGGAAAACTCAAGCGTTACATGCCCTTCCCATTCCGGTTCAAGCGGCGTTACATTGACGATAATACCACAACGGGCATAGGTCGATTTGCCAAGACAAATTGTAAGCACATTTCTGGGGATTCTAAAATATTCCACTGTCCGAGCCAAGGCAAAAGAATTGGGCGGAATAATACATACGTCTGATTCAACTTCAACAAAGCTGCTGTCATCAAAGTCTTTGGGATCCACAACTGCCGAGTTGATATTGGTAAATACCTTAAATTCATTCGCGCAGCGCACATCATAACCATAACTGGAAACACCGTAAGAAATAATACGCCCGCTCGTTGTTTCGCGTACCTGGCCATCCTGAAATGGCTCAATCATGCCATATTCCCGGGCCATTTTCTCTATCCAGCGATCTGATTTAATTGCCATGGTTTCCTCATGTCGAATTCTGGATCTACCTTCTACCACAAAGGATGAGAGATTTAAAGGTTTGATGTTAAATTGTTAGATGTGAATATTGATACGCGCCGCGGCATGGCCGCGGCACAAAGTAGATTAGAAATACACGCCAATCTGGGCAATAACAGTATCAGAGCCTTTACCAGTACCAACGGTATTCTGGTTAGTAAAGCCAGGCGCTGATGCGCCATTCGCATACTGCAGCTGATTGAAGTCAGTATCATGGCGGTATTCAATACTCTCAACCGTGTCTTTCCAGATTGAAATATTAAATACACCGCCCACGCTCTTATGAGGCAAATTCAGGGCCAGCGTTTCTTTTGACCACTGATAAGTTGCTCCAAGCGAGGCAGGACGAGCAAAAGCCATAAATGTTACACCAGCCTCCAGTTGAGCAGCCTGCGGCTTGGCTCCGCGGCCATTATAGCTGAGCGCCTGGGGGTTGAACGCCTTGCTTGCTCCCACCCATTCAGCTGTCAGACTGTAGCGATCAATGCTTATATTTCCATGGATATTCAAGCCTGGCACTTTGCCAACCGCTTCACTACCGTTAGTCGGCGATGCAAATCCTCCAAATGTCGTGAAGGCGGGCGAACCCGTGTATTGCATACCTTGCGCATCTGCCAGAGTACTGATCACGCCAGCGCCTATTTCACCAGAAATATCATTGCTGGAAAAAACATAACCCCAATTGAATCCGCCTATGGCCGTATCACCCAATGTAGTGTCTGATTTAAAACCATAGAGCGCGGCATAGGGACCGCTCGAACCTTGTGATTTGTAACCCAGGATAAACGGGCGGGTTTTAGTTCTTGCCATATCGAGGGTAACAGGGCTACTGATCATTGAACTGGAATAACGGCCGAAGGGCGCATATAGCTGACCGGCAGTAAAATAAAATGGTGTTTTATCCAGATTACCAATGTTTACAAATCCCAGATTCAAGTTAAAAGCTGAGTTTGCCAGGCGCTGTCCACCATTGGCAGGAGGCGATTCATCGTAAGCAATACCGATAAATCCTTCCACATTTTCGTTGAGTGCGGCCATAACATCAACTTCACTGGAACCCAGAGTCAGGTCGCCGCCGCTATTACCAACATAAGGTTGGTGGAATGAAGCAACCGGTTCTGCTTTACCGCTAATTGCAATAATTGGCACATTAGGCGCGGGATAACCGATTCTTTCATAAGCATCATATAATCGCCGCCGTTGCTGCATCAAACGGATGTCGCGGTTAATACTTGAAATATTTACAATATAGTCCGAACCGTCAAACGCAGGGCGTGCTCCCAGGTAGGGAACCGTAACAATGGGTGTACCGGCAATGTAAGTCACCACATGGTCTTCTGCCATTAACGCTGTTGGATAAAACTCCAGCGACTCCGGATGGCCATTAAATGTATTGACCGTTAGCGAGCTGGCATGAACAGCCTGAGAACCTGTCCGAGGTTTGGCGCCAGTAGCTACGGATGCTGGCTTTTGAGTTCTAATCGTATTTTTCTGTGTTGGTGCTGCAGGTTTTTGCACTGCTGGTTTTGAAGGCTGTTTTGCAGCCTGCTTTTTCTGCCTGACAACCGGGCTTTTATGGCTAACCACTTGATTCTGCAAACGGTTCAATTGCTGTTGCAGTGCCGCTGTCTGTTTTTGCAGGCGCTTGATTTCTTGTTGTAGTTCTCCATTATCGCTGGCAGCAAATAATGGTAATGAAATGCTGGCTAACGCCAAAATTAATGCTTTGTGTTTCACGCATGATACTCCTGGCTATTTTTATTACTTCCTCAAATTCCAGGTTGATTATATGGGTTTGATCCCATAAATGCGAATATTTTTTACGGCGTTTTTATAAAAAAAACATCAACGCAATTAATTTGGCACAAAGAGAGGGTTATAGGCATTTTTGGATGTGATTATTCATTATGTGTTGTGCTTCACAGCCCAACCTACGCTTATTTATAAAAAAAAAAGCCTGATTGCTTCGCAATCAGGCTTTTTGAAATGGAATATTTTCTTAATTAAAATCAGGCATTACCCAGCCATTTAACACCAAAGTAAGGACCATACAGGCCAAAATCAGAAGTGGTTAAACCTGTGTTAATTACAGAAGGCGTTTGCAGTGCATTGAAATAGTTCACTGCCTGATAACCACCTTCGATGTTTAATGTGCCTTGAGCCATTTGGTAAGCGTAGTTAGCACCCAGTTTTGCTTCAAAAGAAGGAATAACTGCTTTGCGGCTGGCATAAACAGTATAGGGCACAACATTACTACCCAGTACAGTGCTGGATTGATATCTGCTTGAGCCGTATACCAGTGAAGCAGCAGTATTTGCAGTTAAACTGAAATTTTGTGCCAGATCGTACGAGTAATCTATTCCAACAGTAGGACCAAAGCCATTGAAATCAGCGTTTGTTACTGAACCTACACCACGAGTTGCAGCCAGAACCAGAGCTGATACAGCATAACTCTTAGTTTGGTTAACATAAATTTTGGCGTATTGCAAACCACCATAGAAACGAGCATTTTTCAGAATGCCCATATCAACATGCTGTCCAACTACGGCATTGACCTGATCATATTGATTAGTAAGACTTAAGCTGTAGAGCGCATTTGTTGGTGGAAGGAGATAAGATAATTGATAAGTGCCAGGGAAAGCAGAGCCGACATTATCATCTACATCATAATGCGACCAGTTTAAAGAGATATCGCTGCCTGTACCATAGTGGTAAGCGCCATCTAAACGGAAGCCCCAGCCCCATTTAGGATCAATTTCACGATAGCTCGTTGCAGTAGAGTTATAAGCATAACCATACACTTTTGAATAGATAGGTTTCAAATACAGAGCCTGAACGCCTAATTCCCAAGCCTGTGCTTCACATGGCACAGTGACGTCACCAGGAGTACAGGAAGGGGCAGGAGCCTCTGAATACATACCAGCCATTGCAACGCCGTTTAATGCTAATCCCAGCACAGCTAAAGTTGTTTTCTTTAACATTTTTACTCCATTTATCAAAAAAAAGCCCATCAAAAACGATGGGCTTTATTAAATCAGCAATAAGCAGGTAATTATACGTTACCAACCCATTTCAGACCTACGTAAGGACCATTCAGAGCGAAGTCGCTTTGAACGAAACCAGCATGTTGAGCATTGAAGTAGTTAACCCACATGTAACCTACATCCAGACCTAAGTCGCCTTGAGCCATTGCGTAAGTGTAAGTAGCACCCAGTTTGCCTTCTAACTCAGGAACCATTTCTGTTCTTGAACCGTAGCCATAAACTGAGCCTGTACCCATAGTTGGAGTCAGACCTCTGAACTTGCCAGTACCAACCAGCAGAGCAGTAGCGCCGTTACCATAAACAGCGAAACCATTGCCCAGGTCGTAAGACATGTCAGCACCCAGTCTTGGTCCAAAGCCGTTGAACTTTGTAGTACCGCTGTAGTAAGAAGTGCCGATCAGAGCTTTGTCTTCATGTTCGATGCGAGCGTATTGAACACCACCGTGGAAACGGATGTTTTTGAACTCACCGAAATCAACGTGTTGACCGAACTCAGCGTTAACTGCATCCCACTTAGGCTCAATGCGAGTGTAAACAGAGCTTGTAGCACCTGGAGTAACCAGATCAGTTACGTTGTAAGTGTGAGTATTATTCTTGTTGTAGTGGTACCAGTTAACATTCAGATCGTTACCAGTATTGAAGTGGTAAGAACCTTCTAACTTGAAGCCCCATCCCCAATCAGGATTAGCGTCATTGTAGTAGTTACCAGTAGTAGTTGTTTGGTAACCATAATAACCATCAACTACAGGCTCCAGATACAGAGCTTGAACTCCGAAATCCCAAGCAGTTCTTTCGCAAGGAACTGTTACGCTACCTGGTGTGCAAACTGGGCCCATTGTACCAGCGAATACTGCTGAACTGCTAGCGAAAGCAAGAACAGCAACAGCTGTTTTTTTCAAATTTGACATGCTTTATCTCCACTTTTTTATTATTAATTTCCGGTTTTGTTATTAAATCACAAAGCAGTAATTCAACAACAGTACGCAATCATCGCTCTAACCGAGAACGTACATAGGCAAATTATCGGACGCGACTTTGGCAAAGTCAACACTATTTCTATTAAATTTCACTATAATTTTAATAATTTATGCTTAATTTAACACGGAATGAGACATACCTGAACATTATTACCAATCAAAAAGCATTGCCATTTTCAGAATATTGGAATTTCTTGGGCTTATCATAGGAAAAAAACCAGAGAACAAAAGACCAAATAAAAATCAGCATGAGCACCACTCGCACTAAAAGAAAATTTGTGAACCGTGGTGCACGACAAAAACATGAACACTTACGTGCCAGTACGCCTTTATAGATAACAATTATTTGATTATTTCTACCACTACTCGTCGATTTGCCGCCTTACCGGCTTCGGTATCATTAGGCTGTGCCGGGTCTTTCAAGCCATACCAGGTAATCGATAATTTGCTTTCCCGTACACCTTTACTAATCAGATATCGCTGAACCGCTTTTGCACGCGCTTCAGATATAGCATTGTTGTATGATTTACGGCCGGTATTATCCGTATACCCCACTATACTGATACGCTTGATTTGTGGATCGGCATGGCTGTATTCCGCTATCCTGTCGAGTTGTTTTCTGGCTTCTTCAGTAAGCTTGTAACTGTCAGTAGCAAATAAAAATATGCTTTCCTTCACGCTTTCGAGGTCGAAGGGCAAGAGATTGCCCAGGCATTCCTGATAGCGTGAAAAAGGCTTTTGAAATTTAATGGGTGAAATCGAAACCGAAACAATAAATCCCTGATCCGAACGGTATTGAAAACGGGTAACGAACCCCTGAGACAGATAGGTAAGCGCTTTTAATGCCGGATCACGCGGCAGAAACAAGCCATACTCTCCCGGATTAACCGTTGTTTTGCTAATAAAATAATCAGCGCCCTCTGGTTTCCATACCGGTGACCGTGCATAAACAAGCGCAGGAATTCTACGCTCAACCTGTTGCCATTTACTTAATATAAAATGCGGCTCTCTGGCTGCATACTGTTCAAAATAGGCCATTCCGAAATTGGGAATTTTTAGAGAAAGGCCGCAGCGTAGCCGGCTGCCAGTCATTTTCCAGTTCTCAGCGCCCATGGGGCTGATGTAATTGACTTCAAGCGCTGCGTTGCATGTCGCAGGAATTGAGCAACTGATTATTAGCGCTGTTATCGTTTTATAGAGAAAGCATTTGTTTGTCATTTTTTGCTCATCCCTGTTATAAAACATGTTATGCTTCAAATATCGGCACCGTTTTTGGAAACCTTTATTTTGAACGAAATTACCATTACCCGTCCGGATGACTGGCATGTGCACTTGCGTGATGGCCTGGCGCTCAACGATACGGTCAAGGCGACTGCAAACCATTTTGCGAGAGCACTGGTTATGCCAAATCTGCAACCGGCACTCACTACCTTATCCAGTCTGCTCGATTACCGCAGACAAATTCTGGCGGCCTTACCAAATAATAGTCCATTTATTCCACTACACACCTTTTATTTAAATGAACATGTTTCGCCAGATGATCTGATTCAATGCAATAATTATTCCTGGATTACAGGCGGCAAACTTTATCCTGCCGGCGCTACAACCAATTCGGCAGAAGGCGCGCAGTCTTTGAAAGCGTTGTATCCGTTATTAGAAGTCATGCAGCAACAGGATCTGGTACTGCAAATACATGGCGAAATCAATAAAGGGGATGTCTTTGAACGTGAATCGCAATTTATCGCAACTTATTTAAATCAGCTTGTCGCCGACTTCCCCAGGTTAAGAATCGTACTCGAGCACATCTCAACCAAAGCGGCCGTTGACTTTATTTTGAACGCACCGGCAACGGTGGCGGCAACAATTACCCCTCACCATTTGCTTTATAATCGTAATCATATGCTGGCAGGCGGGATAAGGCCGCATTACTATTGTCTGCCCATTTTGAAAAAGGAGTCGGATCAGCTGGCTCTGCATCAGGCGGCATTAAGCGGTAATCCGAAATTTTTTGCCGGTACGGATAGCGCGCCTCATGCCATAGAAAGCAAACAAAGCAGCTGCGGCTGCGCTGGGATCTATTCTGCACCGTTTGCTGTTGCGCTTTATACGCAATTCTTTGATAATGCCGGTCAATTAACCAGGCTCAATCCATTTATCAGTAATTTTGGTGCCGATTTTTACCGGCTCCCTCACAATGACTCACAGTTACTCATTATCAGGAAAGAGCAAACTATTCCTGCCAGTATGCCATTGGGCGATAAGCGCGTCGTACCTGTTGCTGCCGGTGAAGTTTTATCATGGAGTGTATATGAGTCCCTATAAAGCAGTAATGTCTGGAACATTAAGGGAACGTTTTCGCGGTTTCCTGCCTGTCGTTGTTGACGTGGAAACAGCAGGCATCGACCCCAACAAGAATGCTTTGCTTGAAATGTGCATTGTTCTTATCCAGGTCGATGAGCATGGTTTGTTTTACCGCACCTCTACCCATTTTGAAAATATTCTGCCGTTTGAAGGTGCAGAGCTGGATGCAAAATCGTTAGCGTTTAATCAAATTGATCCTTTTCAACCATTACGCTTTGCCATTGATGAAAAGCAGGCTTTAATCAATTTGTTTGAGCCAATCAACAGGGCGCTGAAAGCGAATAAATGTCAACGTGCGGTGCTGGTTGGGCATAATGCCTGGTTTGATTTATTGTTTGTCAAAGAAGCTGTCAACCGGACACAAGTCAAATCGCCCTTCCATTCTTTCACCTGTTTTGATACAGCCACTTTGGGAGGCTTGATGTACGGTCAAACTGTCCTGGCCAAAGCAGCAGCTGCGGCAGGCATCTTTTTTGATCAGAATGAAGCCCACTCAGCAATTTACGATGCTGAAAAAACAGCTGATTTATTTTGTATTATGCTAAATACGTGGCGGGGATTAAGCCTGAAGGAATAAACAAAAATGAGTGTTGGGCTGTAAAGGCCAACACTCATTTCTCAGTATGTGTATCCTATAGCTCGTCAGAATACTCTGACAGAAAAGCAGCGACGCCTTCAGGCGTTGCAGTCATAGCCGCCTTACCTTTTTGCCAGCCAGCTGGACAAACTTCGCCATGCTCTTCGAAAAACTGTACCGCATCAATGAGGCGCACGAGTTCTTCAATATTACGGCCAATGGGTAAATCATTAACGATTTGTGAACGAACGATACCGTTAGTATCAATAATGAATGCACCGCGGAAAGCTACGCCTGCAGCTGGATGTTCAATACCATAAGACTGGCAAATAGTGTGAGTAACATCGGCAGCCAGAGTGTAACGTACTGGACCAATACCACCAGCTTTTACTGAAGTATTACGATAAGCATTGTGCGTAAATTGCGAGTCAATGGATACAGCAACCACTTCAACATTACGCTGTTTGAATTCTTCAATTCGCTTGTCAAGAGCGATCAACTCAGACGGGCAAACGAAAGTAAAATCCAGCGGATAGAAAAATATCAGCCCATATTTACCTTTCAGCTCATTATGCAAGTTATACTGTTCAACGATTTCGCCGTTGGCCAATACTGCCGGCACAGTAAAATCGGGGGCCTTGCGTCCTACTAATACGCTCATCATAGTCTCCTGTTGTGCAAATCTGGAAAAGAAATAGTGTCGTTAATCCTGGGCTACAGCCTCTCGCAACAGTGCTTCCAGCTCGCCTTGCTGATACAATTCAGCAATAATGTCTGCACCGCCAATCAGTTCGCCTTTAACATATAACTGCGGAAATGTTGGCCAATCAGCATATTGAGGCAAAACCTGGCGAATATCGGGGTTAGCAAGTACGTCAACATAGCCAAAATCAACACCGCATGATTCAATATATTGAACCGCACGGGCAGAAAAACCGCATTGCGGCATTTTAGGACTGCCTTTCATATATAATAATATCGTATTTTCTGCGATTTGTTGTTTGATTTTATCAATCGTATCCACTGACTCACCTGAATTCAAAGTATAAAATGCCTAATTATGGCGAAATCACCGCCACTTGGCAACTCATGTAAGGAAATATTATAGCATGAAAACCGCGATCAAGCTTAGCCTGGATGTGCGTTTGAAGGTCAGGAACCTGAGTTTCGCATTGAAACTCGCTGACATCCTGCTAAACTTAGACCTTGCTTAATAACAAAAAGGAGAAAACTATGGCTTTTACACTTCCTCCATTACCTTATTCGATGACTGCGCTGGCACCTCATATATCGCAAGAAACATTGGAATATCATTATGGCAAGCACCACCAGACTTATGTTACCAATCTGAATAAGCTGATTCCCGGTACCGAATTTGAAAATTCAAGCCTGGAAGAAATTATCAAAAAATCCACTGGCGGAATCTTTAATAATGCCGCTCAGGTATGGAACCATACCTTTTATTGGCACTGCTTAAGCCCGAACGGCGGCGGCGAGCCGACAGGGAAAGTTGCTGACGCGATTAACAAAGCGTTTGGTTCATTTGCTGAATTTAAAGAAAAATTTACTCAAACCGCAATCACAACCTTTGGTTCTGGTTGGGCCTGGCTGGTGCAGGATGCTGAGGGTAACTTAAAGATAATCAGCACTGGCAATGCCGGCACACCCATGACAGAAGGACTGACAGCGCTATTGACCTGTGATGTCTGGGAACACGCTTATTATATTGATTACCGCAATGTTCGCCCTGATTATGTTAAAGCATTCTGGGATCTGGTAAATTGGGAATTTGTAGCAGAAAATTTAAAATAATGAGCAAAAGGCACTGCCATTGACTTGTCATTCCCGCGCAGGCGGGAATCCATTCCAGGATAAGCACGATGCCGCGTTAAAATAGATTCCCGCCTGCGCGGGAATGACACAATTACAGGAGTTTTTATGGCATTAATAACCAGCTACAGCCCGCTACCGATAACCTTTACCCATGGCGAAGGCGTTTGGCTTTATGATGAACAGGGAAAAGCATATCTTGATGGTTTAAGCGGAATTGCTGTATGCGGTTTGGGACATGCGCATCCCGATGTCACAAAAACAATTCAACAGCAGGCAGCCAGACTGCTCCACACCTCCAATACATTCCAGATCCGGGAACAGCAATTGTTAGCTGAAAAACTTACAGCGATTGCCGGCATGGAACAGGTATTTTTTGCCAATTCGGGCGCCGAGGCCAACGAGGCCGCGATCAAACTTACCCGTCTGTACGGCCACAAAAAAGGCATCGAAACGCCTTCGGTTATCGTTATGGAAAAAGCGTTTCATGGCCGTACCATGGCTACTCTGACCGCCTCAGGGAGCCGGAAAGTACAGGCCGGTTTCGAACCGCTGGTACCTGGTTTTATCCGTGCGCCTTTTAATGATATTGAAGCATTAAAGACAATTGCCCATAATCGTAACGACGTTGTCGCAATTATGCTTGAGCCTATTCAGGGCGAAGGCGGTATCTATATTGCCGATGACTCCTATCTCCGCGCGGTTGCTGATTTATGTAAACGCAATGACTGGATGCTGATTCTGGATGAAATCCAGACTGGTAATGGCCGTACCGGCGAATACTTTGCCTATATGCACAATAACCTTAAACCAGATATTGTAACTACAGCCAAAGGGCTGGGAAATGGTGTTCCGATTAGCGCCTGTCTTATGAGCCAGCGTGCCTGCGATTTATTTAAACCAGGAAACCACGGTTCAACATTCGGCGGTAATCCGCTTGCCTGTGCGACAGCGCTGACCGTTTTGGAAGTCATAGAACGGGACAAAATCTGTGATCGTGTAAAAATCAGCGGTGCCATGCTGCGCGACAAACTGATGGAAAATCTCGGTAGCCACACCAGCGTACGGGCAATTCGCGGTAAAGGCTTAATGCTTGGGATTGAACTCGATCGACCGGCAACGCCAGCACGCGCTCTTGGCTTGGCAAATGGCGTATTATTTAATGTTACAGCTGAAAATGTCATCCGGCTCCTGCCGCCATTGATTATCAGCGATGCGGAAATTGATGAGCTGGTCAAGCGCGTGAGTCAGACTGTATTTGAATTTCTTGAACAGACAGAGTGTGTATAAAAGCAGATTGGGCCGTTTCGGCCCAACAATTTAAGTCAGGAATGTCCAAAAAATAGCTTAACTTATGTTATGATTAACCAATATACTTAACTTATTCTTAAGGTAGAGGCATGAGTTTCGTTACTAACGATGAGACAGCGAAGTTAATTGAAGAGAAAGATAAAGAAATTCAAAAGCTTAATAACCTTCTTGAACAGGAACGTATAAAATTCAATAACCAGCTACAGGACACCAAGGATTATTATGAAAATATTCTGGCTCTAATGCCAGGCCATGTTTATTGGATGGATCGCAATAATACCTATCTCGGTTGTAACGATATTCAGGCAGAGAATGCCAATCTGAACTCACCTAAAGAAATTGTTGGTAAAACCAATTTTGATATGCCCTGGCGTGATCAGGCAGAAGAGTTAAACCGCATTAATAATCTGGTGATGGAAACCGGTCAGCCGCATACCGAAGAAGAATATAAAGTTACTGCCAGCGGCACTGCAATTTTCCTTTCTCACAAAACGCCACTGCGTAACAATAGCGGTAAAGTGATTGGCATGCTGGGCGTATCTATAGACGTAACCAATCGTAAAAAAATGGAAGTTGCGTTGCGGCGCGCTAAAGAAAGCGTCGTTACTGCCAATCAGGCAAAAGCGGAGTTTCTGGCTAATATGAGCCACGATTTGCGTACGCCGTTAAGCGGTATTGTCGGCCTTTCAAAACTATTGGAAGAACGGGCCCAGGATGGCGAGAGCAAACAATTCGCACGCTGGATTAATGAAAGCGGCGTCCAATTACTGGAGTTGCTTAATGGCGTGCTGGATGTGGTTACTGGTGACCAGACCCGCGAAAGCGATATTAATAATGTTGTGTTTGATTTGCGCAAGAATATCCAGGACATCGCCCATTTGCTGCACCCGACAATCAAACAGAAAAATCTTGAATTTAATTTGGAAATGGATGATAACGTTCCGGAAAAAGTCATTATTGACGGCACCAAATTGCACCGGGTCCTGTTGAATTTGCTTGGCAACGCGCTGAAATTTACTGAAAAAGGGAATGTAACCTTAAAGATAGAATCGCTGGTTGAGGACAATGATTATGTGCGGCTGCAATTTACCGTCAGCGACACAGGTATCGGTATCCCGCTTGAACATCAATCCAAAATCTTTGATCGCTTTTTCAGGATTAACCCGTCCTATAAGGACAGCCAAAATGGCCATGGTGTAGGTTTATATCTTGCGCAGCGATATGTTGGTCTGCTTGGCGGAGAAATTAAAGTCATCAGTGAACCAGGCGAGGGCTCGGTCTTTTACTTTACCCTTTCAATGAAAATTCCTTCTAACGATGACCTGACAAAATACGGCGTCAATACCGACACTACCGGCATGACTGCCGGTAAACAATTACCACTTGCGCCTAATTCACCAACAATATTGTTGGTTGAAGATAATATGATAGCGCTTCGGCTGATTGAAGTAGTGGTTCGCCAGGCCAGATGCCATTCTGTCTCCGCAATTGACGCAGAGCAGGCGTTTGAGCTAGTACAAAGCAGAGACTTTGACATGGTCATTACCGATCTGGGTCTGCCGGGCATGTCCGGCACAGAGCTGGCGCGTCAAATTCGAGAGTGGGAATTTCTGTCACAGAAAAAACCGGTACCGCTTATTGGTCTGACCGCTCATGCCTCCGATAGCAACAAATTGCAAAGCTTGCAGGCCGGCATGAATAAAATTATCGAAAAACCTATTCACTTAAATATTATGCTTGATCTGGTTGATCAATATATTTTACCCGCCAAAAAGAAATCAAATGAGTGATTTTTAAGCAGAACTGGCGTGTCTGGGCTATACTGGTATATATCTTTACAAAGAGTTTTTGTAGGTTGGGCCGTTTGACCCAACATTATCTGGTCTACTAAATAATTTTGTTGGGTCAAACGGCCCAACCTACTCTTAGGGATAGGTAAAAGGGTATGTTATATTCCAGGCAAACAAAAATCACGCAACAGGACTACGAAGAATTTGATAAACGCTTGCAGGCAGAAACCGCCCTGCTTGAGCAATGGTTTATAGATAAGATTTTTACCGAAAGAGAATTGGAAGCAGGCTCAGAAATCGAGTTGTTTTTATTGGATGAACACTACGATCCATTTCCTCACAATCTTGAATTTATTAAACAGGTTAATGAGCCCTTTTTAATTCCAGAAGTCGGTGCCGCTCATCTGGAAATAAACTCATGCCATATACCGCTGTCAGGCGATTTCTTAAGCAAGCTCCATCATAGCATCCTTAAATGCTGGCAAAAAATGTGTGATGTGGCTCATCAGAACAACCATCATCTTGCCCTGATAGGCTCTTTGCCTACAGCCACGGATAAAATGCATCATCCGAGTTTCATGACGGATAAATCACGGTATCATTTTCTTAATAGCAGCATCTATCAGCAACAGGGCGGGAAAGGGATGTTGCTTAATATTGATGGTTACGAACCATTAGTATTAAATCCGCACTCACTGGCAATAAACGGTATCATTTCAGCGTTACAGCTCCATATCCAAATCGGCTTAAGTCAGTCGGTGCTTTATTATAATATTGCTCAGGCAATTGCAGGCCCAATGATGGCGCTGGCATGCAACAGTCCTTTTATTTTAGGGCATCATCTCTGGAGCGACAGCCGGATTCCGCTGTTTGATCATACGATGACCCTACAGCGGTTTGATCGAGCCGATGGTTTTAAATGCTGTATATTCGGCACTAGCTACCTAAAGGACTCTTTTTTTGAACTCTTTGATCAAAACTACCAATTTTTTCCACGTTTGATACCCGAGGTTTCACGTGAATCACCCATTGAAGACATGTTCCATGTTCGTCGTCAGAATGGTGTTGTTTATCGCTGGAACAGGCCGGTAATTGATTTTAATTCAAATCACCAGCCACATTTACGCATTGAACATCGCGGCCCGGCAACTGGACCGACCGTAGTAGATATGATTGCCAATGCGGCCTTTTTCTATGGCCTGATTAACTATTTCGCTATACAGCGCACACCGATTGATTATTTATTGCCTTTCCATCTGGCAAGAAAAAACTTTTTCAATGCCGCCCGCCATGGCCTTGATGCCAATTTTGGCTGGTTTCTGGGCCGGGAAACCAGTGCCTGTGCACTCTTGCATGAATTAATTCCACTGGCTCATAAAGGATTGCAAGCACTTGGCACCCACAGCGATGAAGCCAGATTCTATCTGAATATTATTGAACGCCGGGTTAAAAACCGAATGAATGGCTCCAATTGGCAACTCCATTATATTAATAAGCACGGCAAGGATTTTCATGGCTTAATGGCTCGTTACCTGCAAAATCAGTATCGAGAAATACCGGTATCTGATTGGCCTTTATAAGGACCGCGATAATGACAGAGATACTAAAAAAACTGGATTTATTTCAACAAGTAACAGATTTTGAACTGGAGTTTTTAAGTAGATACCTTGTGGAAAAAACCTATAACAGCGGCGAGGTGATTTTGCATCAGGGCAGTAGAGGCGGCGATTTGTATTTAATTCAATCCGGCGAAGTGTCAGTCAATGTTACTTTGCCAGGCGACATTACCCGTGAAGCAACCCGCCTGGGAACGGGACAGATTTTTGGGGAAGTGACATTTTTAGCCAATGCCCTGATTACAGCAACGATTACCGCCGAAGGCAGCAGGGTGGAATGCATTATTTTTTATCGTAAAATACTTGAAATGCTACGAGTTGCATTTCCAGGCGCCGCTTATAAAATCGAACATGCCATAGCGATGCAAGTCAACGTGAAACTGCTGCAAAACCTTGAACGCATAACCAGTCTGTTAAGAAGCATTCCAGAAAAATATGTCATTCCGTCTGAACATGCCCTTTATTTGCCTAACGGCCGCTCTCGTTCAAAGCCGGTGGATATTAATTCGATTAACAGAGACTTGATTAAGAATATGAATTTCTTTCAGGAACTGTCTGCTACTGAAGTTGAAACCCTGCTACCGCTGATGAATGCCCGCTATTATGACAAAGGGTACCAGTTTTCCACCGAAGATAAAGCGCCGCGAACCATCAACCTGGTATGCTCAGGGGCAGTAATGCTATTCATCAAACAGAATGACCAACTACGGAAGTCCGTTGCGGTCTCAGGCATTGGGGAACTGTTTATACAAAACTTCTTTTCCTACGAATTCCGTACTGTTGCCAAGTATGTCAGCTGCGAAGAATCAATTATCCTGGAACTGAGTTATGAGGAGTATTGCAAGCTTGAAACAACTCATCCAGCCATTTTCTATGCAATCAGCCGTCATATTCACTGCACTATTGCTGCGTCTTTATACATAGTAAACCGGCAATTTGTCCGTATTAACAGTGAATATAAAGATCTGCTGATATAGGAGAATAAAAAAATGTGCAGAGTACTCGTCTATTTAGGTAAACAGGCAACCCCGATTTATGACTTGTTATATGGGCCAGACAACTCCCTGGCGCATCAAAGCTATGCACCACAACTTATGCATCATATCCAAAATCTTGCCGGACTCGGATTTTGTGCCTGGGACGAGCAAACGGAAAACCCGCGGCTTCCTTTTTATTATAAAACCACAGAATTACCTTTTTTTGATAAAAATCTATATCGTTTATCGAGAAAAATAAACACCAATTGCCTGTTGGCGCATGTGCGCGGCGTTGAATACAGCACTAATGAAACCGTAGCAGACCAGAATGTCCATCCCTTCAAGCTGGAGAACTGCCAGGTTGCATTTGCCCATAATGGCAGCCTGTCAAGTATGCCGCTGATGAAACAGATGTTAACCGGACTTATCAAGCCGGCAATTTATTCACAGATAAGGGGTACTACCGACAGTGAATGGATATATTCATTATTTTTGTCTCAGCTTGATGACTACACGGCAGAAATTACGCTTGATGAAGCCTGGTATGCCTTGATCAAGGCATTGAAAATTATTCGTGATGTCCGCCGGCAACATAATATCACTGAGTCATCACCCGTTAATCTGTTTGTTACAAATGGCAAATATCTCATCGTTACCCGTTTTGTTTATGATTTCGGCTGCAGCGTCAATAAAGTGCAGAAGGCCTTTTTGGAATATCACAGTCTGTGGGCAACCTTTGGCGAGCAGTATGGGATGTATGATGGTGTTTACAAAATGCAGGGTTCAGAAAAACGCAGAAATATTTTATTCGCCTCAGAACCGCTTACTAACGATCGTACAACCTGGATTGAATTACCGGAGTATTCAATTACCAAAGCCTGGATAGAGAACGATGAGGTAGTATTCCGAACCCATGATTTGGTGTTGTAGGTTGGCTTCGTTTGACTCAACAATACTGTTTCGTGCAAGCTCGAATGTGGGTCGAAAACGACCCAACCTATTCTGCTTCTGCTAGAGCGGGTACGTTATCTGACCCAAATTATAATCCCTTCCTAATTACGGGTAAACATTTTATTTTTATTAACTTTATTAATCCAAAAAAGCACCGTATATTTACGGATAGCATTAAATTATATTATCTGATAAAATTTTCACCACATAAAGGAAATCACTTTTTTAACGACAAGTACTAGTAAAAGCGCAAAAATATGCCTGATTTATTTCAAACTCAATCAATCCTCGCTGAATTAACAGATAATAATTCTTTTAGTCAGGAGCAACGAGACTTTATTAGCAAGGTTCTTAACGGCACTGACCAATGGAATAACTTAGAAACATTAGCTCATACTGTAGATACTGAGCAGCTTAATCATTTAAAAGCAGCACTTAAAGAAGAAATCAGCAAAGTACGTAATCTACCTTTTCAAAAGCGCTATAAAAACAATCATTATTACAAGCTGTTAAAAAGCATTGTTAGTAATGTTGAAGGCATTTTAGATTATCAAGAATATCTTAAAACTTTTTATCAAAATAAAAAAGATGATTATAATAATTTTGCTAAACGGCATAATTCATTTTATCAAAGCTCTGTAAAGACATATCGCGCCAATCTAATGCTTCCTGTGTTGCAGGGATTAGATGCACGCTTAGGTAATTCTGATGGTGTATGTTTTGCCTATGTCACCACGTGGGCAATTCAAATTCTTACCAAGGAAAGGCCTTTTGGTTTGAGTGTAAACCAGGAGCAGACCCTACAGCCCCTTCCGTTTAATCATGTTTTAGTTAGACAAAATCCAAGTATTAACCATTTTGGAGTTTATACTAAAAAAATTAGTGAGTATGCTGATATATCAGATAAACAATTAAAACAAAAGCTTTCTGCAATAGAACTAAACTCTAGCCAACAAGCTAATAATGACAGTATTAAATTCAAAAATTCAATCTGGGTTTTTTATCAATCCACTACCGAAATAGCACAATCTTTAGTTAATGCCGCTCAGACAAGTCCAAATAGTGTTTATAGCTTGCTAATTCAGAGCTTTTCAATGAAACATGGTTTGGGTTTCTGCCTCATTGATGATAAATACCACTTTTTTGATGCTAATGTCGGATGGTTTAGATTTAACAATGATAAAGATTTCATCAAGTGGTTTCCTTATTACTATAAAAAAATTGGATACGAAACCTTTAAGGAATATGGGATCTGCTCTTTCTCACGGTCAACAAAACCAGCTGAGGACATTAAAATACAAAAATCTGCATTATATGTAATTTTTCGAATAGCGTTTACAATACTTTTATCCCCAATAATTGCAGTTTTTTATGTTATCAAATTTATTAATGTATTTATTAATATCTATATTATACGTAGTTTACGTTATCTTGCTTTCGAGATAAGCCAATATTTTTGCTCAAAAGATATTCAACAAGAAGCTGAGGACGTTGAGGAAACCGATTGGCTGAGTAATGTGACTTTAACTGAGACTATATCTCCGTCTTTGGCAGCGTTGGATATAAATAATACGAAAAAAATAAGATTACGAACAAAGAACGCCCTGGATTATCTTGATCTTTCGGTAACAAGTCTAGAGCAAAAAAATGACTTCAAATCGTTAAACGCTAACGCTTTTTTTAATAAATCCAGAAATATACCCATCTCTGAAAACATTAGCAGTTCAAGTATATTATCAATTTTATAATAAATTTTTGTCGCATATTTCCATGAGAAGCCTGATTTTTAAATTAATCAGGCTTAATATAAACACGACCCAACCTACTGCCGTTGGCGCAGCACTTCATAAAGCGCTACACCGGTTGCAACCGATACGTTCAGGCTTTCGACACTACCAGCCATGGGCAAGGCAAAAAGATCATCGCAATGTTCACGGGTCAGACGGCGTAAGCCTTCACCTTCGGCGCCCATAACAATCGCAACAGAATCCTTATAAGATATCTGATATATGCTTTGTTCAGCCTCACCGGCCGCACCGTAAACCCAGACCCCTTCCTGCTTGATTGTTTCAATTGCCCGGACCAGATTGGTTACCCGCACTACTGGAACTGCTTCCGCAGCGCCGCAGGCTACTTTGCTGACTACTGGCGTAATGCTGGCGCTTTTGTCCTTGGGAATAATCACAAAGTCCACGCCGGTTGCATCCGCGGTTCTTAAGCACGCGCCCAGATTATGGGGATCGGTTACGCCATCCAGTATCAGGACTAACGCAGGTTTTTTGCTATTATTGAGCAAAGGCCGCAGATCACTTTCATTATAATCTGGTAACGGGGCGGCATTGGCAACAACGCCCTGATGATTCATCCCGGCAAAACGCTGATTCAACTGCTGCGACGACAGGTAATCGACATCAACTCCGAGTCTGTTTGCCAAATCGACAATAGCCTGTACTTTTTTATCAATTCGCTCCTGGTTAATAAATAACCGGCGAGTGGTTCGGTGAGGGTTTTTCAACAGCGAAGATACTGCATGCAAACCATAAACAACATGTTCAGTCATGCAGTGCATCCTTATCTACCGGTTCAAAATCAATTTTACGCTCATCAAGATCAACACGCGCAACCAATACCGTCATTTTGTCGCCCAGGCGGTACACATGACGCCCGCGCTCGCCGACCAGTCGGTGTTTGACCGCATCAAACGCGTAATAATCGTTTTTCAGGGAGGTTACATGAACCAAACCTTCAACGTAAATATCGTCCAGCTCAACAAAAATACCAAAACCAGTAACTGCCGAAATCGTACCCTGAAAAATCTGGCCGATTTTATCCTGCATGTATTCACATTTCAGCCAGGAAACAACCTCACGAGTCGCTTCGTCAGCCCGGCGTTCAGTCATAGAACAATGTTTACCCAGTTTGCTCATCTCATCAGCCTTGTAAGCAAAGCCTTCTGGTCCCTGATTATCAAGAATATGACCAATTGCGCGATGGATTAACAGATCCGGATAACGCCGAATTGGCGAAGTAAAATGAGTATAGGCAGGGTATGCCAGGCCAAAATGGCCGTCATTTTCCTCCAGATACTGCGCCTGTTTTAACGAACGCAGCATGACCGTTTCAATTAAATGACGCTCCGGTTTATCGCCTATTGACGCCATAGTTTTTTGAAAATCTTTTGGATGAGGCTTTTTACCGCCGCCCAACTGCAATCCGAGCTCACCCAAAAACTGTCTTAACGCGGCCACCTTATCCTCTTCCGGCGGCGCATGAACTCGATATAAGGTTGGTATTTCAGCCTTGGCTAAATATCTGGCAGTAGCCACATTGGCCGCTAACATACATTCTTCAATCAGGCGGTGGGCATCATTTCGCATCACAGGCACAATACGCTGTATTTTACGGTTTTCATCGAATTCAATCCGGGTTTCGGTGGTATCAAAATCGATAGCCCCCCGGTTTTTGCGTGCTTTTAGCAATAGTTGAAACAGGGCATTCAAATCCTGCAACATTGGCCATATGCCAGCATGCTTGTCATCGACTGTACCCTCTTTTAACCAGTTTGCAACTTTGGTATAGGTTAAACGAGCCTGCGAATGGAACACCGCGCGATAAAAACGGGAGCGGGAAATTTTACCATCGGGACTGATTGCTATTTCCGCAACCATACACAAGCGGTCAACGTGTGGATTTAATGAGCAAATGCCATTCGATAGCGCCTCAGGCAACATGGGAACAACCTGGCCTGGAAAATACACTGAATTGCCGCGGCGAGCCGCTTCTTTATCCAATTCGGAGTTTATCGGTACATAATGGCTGACATCAGCAATTGCGACATACAACTGAAACCCTCCTTTGGGTTTCCGATAGCAATAAACGGCGTCATCAAAATCTTTGGCGTCTTCACCATCGATAGTTACAAACGGCAAATTACGCAAATCCATTCGCCCCTTGCAATCCGCCTCAGTGACCTGCTGCGGAATCCGGCTGACCTCATCAAGCACAGCCTGCGGCCATTCTGCCGGTATGCCATGGGCATGAATTGCCACTTCAATTTCCATTCCGGGAGCCATATGCTCGCCAAGAATATGAATGACTTTGCCAATAGCCTGATTACGTTTGGATGGAAAAGCCACTATCTCAGCCAAAACCATATGACCATTGCGCGCACCGCCTGCAAATTCAAGCGGAATCGAAATATCCTGAGTTAAGCGTTTGTTATCCGGAATAACAAAGCCTACACCATGCTCGGTAAAAAAACGGCCGACAACGGTGACATTGGCGTGCTCTACAATTTCATGAATTTTGGCTTCCGCACGACCGCGTCGATCAAGACCGCTTTGATAAGCCAAAACAATATCGCCATGCATGACTATCCGCATTTCGGCGGGCGACAATACCATGTCGTCGCCGCCATCATCGGGAATAAAAAAGCCGAAACCATCGGGATGTCCCTGTACAGTTCCACGCGTAATGTTAATTCGCCCAAGCAGGCAATAACGACCGCGCCGGTCCTGCATTATCTGACCATCACGAAGCATCGCTTTCAAGCGAAAGCCCAGCGCTTCCTGTTCATTTTCTGCTTCGACGCCCAGCTTTGCCAACAGCTGATTGCGCGACATAGGGCGACCAAATTCTTCCAGCACCTGCATAATCAGCTCACGGCTGGGTATCGGCAATGGATACTTTTCTTTTTCCCTTTTGTAAAAGGGATCCTTGGGTTTTTTACTCACTTTCACCACTTGTTATCTAAATAATTATTTGCCAGTCTATCACTTATACCTGGTTCCGGGAACGAAATTTATTTTGGCTGCAAATGCAGCTGATTGATCGCAAAATATTATTTCTATTGCGCCGATGCCGGCAATTTAAATCCACGCCCGCCCAAATAGGCAGTTAACGCTGCCAAAGTCATATTTTCACCAGCCCAGTATGTACCTTTCGCCTCAGGCATTTTAACAGCTGGCCATTCACAAACGGCTATCATACCTGTGCATGGAATTTGTTGCTCATGTCCCGGTTTTGATTCAATACAGCTTAATTCAAACTTTTTCTTATCCAGTGCCAGAGCAGACCAGTTTCCTGCCTCGAGACGGCTGCTCCAACCTGCGCTGGCAGAGGGATCAGATACGGGATGCGTGATCCACAAATCAGTTTGCGAACTATTATAAATTAATACCAGTAACGGCTTTTCGGCTTTCAGATTAACCATTTCGCCCTGTGTTGCCAAGGGTTGGCATGATGAGGGAAAACTATCGCCTGCCGCAATACCGGTATTTGATATGACTAATAGTAATAATAACCAAAATTTCATTTTTATTTCTCCGCAAACAAAAAGCTATTGGTTGTCATTGCCAACCGTTATATCCTGAAGTAATCTTGATTTCAAAATTATAAAGGACTATTACTGTGCGTGTTCTACTTTTACTGGCTGCTTTAATCATCAACATTACCGCTTTTGCCGAAACATTAAAAGTCGGCGTCCTGCCATTTGCCCCGCCTTTTGAAATGCAAGCCGCACAGAATGATTATTTTACAGGCTTTGATGTTAATCTGATGACAGAAATCTGCCAACGCATCCAGGCACAATGCAATTTTGTACCGCTTAGTGCAGACCAATTATTCGTTCAGACCTATACCGGAACGATTGATCTGGCCATCAGCGCGATCAGTATTACCGCCGAACGGCAGCAAAGCTATTTGTTCAGTTTGCCTTATTTAGCCAGCGGCGGTCAATTTCTCGCTAATACATCCTCACAAATTAATTCGTTAACTGATTTGCGCGGTAAAACCATAGGCACACAAAAAGGTACCATTTTTAAAGCGTTCGTTATCGATACCCTGGCTGGTCAGGCGACAATTAAAGAATTTAACAGCCAGAGCGAAATGTTACAGGCCCTTGCTGATAAAACAATCGATGCTACCATATTTGATACCGGTACGGCAAAATACTGGGTTGCCAATAATGCCAACCTTTACAAATTAATCAGCAAACCAATAACAATAGGCCTCGGTTACGGTATTATGGCAAACAAATCCCGGCAAGATCTGATAGATCGTATCAACAAAGCCCTGGTGGATATGGAAAATGACGGAACCTATCTCAAAATCTATAAAAACTACTTTAGCCAAATGTCTTTTTAACTCTTAAAAAAAGTTATTTTTTATTTATTTATTTAAAGCACAGATTTTTAAATTTACTCCGAGCTGCCCCTCTCCCGCGAAAAGAATTTGAATAGTATACTGATGATCCTTCGCGGGAGAGGGTTGGGGAGAGGGAATGTCACGAATAATAATAGATGATGCGCTTTGGACAAATTTAAAAGAATTATTACCTAAGCCTAAAGGGAATCATAGGAAAGATGATTGCTTATTTTTGGAAGCTGTTTGCCGGATCCTTCGAATAGGGACTGCTTGGCGTGACTTTACCATTAGACTATGGCAATTAGAAAAGTGTTTACAAGAATTTGGAAGCAATAGGACGTAGTGTTGGTGGACTCAGTATACTGCTCTGTAAGGATGCTTTGCCTACGTAACTTCTTTGCGCGTTGCCTCAGTATCGATTGTCCACTTCCCTCTCCCCAACCCTCTCCCGCGATGAACCATCAGTATACTATTCAAATTTCTTTCGCGGGAGAGGGGCAGCTCGGAGTAAATTTAAAAATCTGTGCTTTAAATAAATAAAAAAATAACTTTAGGGGCGTTAGCCAATAGACCCAAACTACAACAAAATCATTTTACGTGTTAAACTCTTTATTCCTTTAACTGGGTTGTTGTCGTTATGAGTGTTAATGTTCCTGTCAAAACTATTCCTTCACTTCACCAAAACAGCATTATACGCTGGAAAGAAACGGGAGTTGTCCTGTGTCAGGTTGATTTTCTTGGCCTGGTTGAAGAAAATCATTCGTTTAATTATCAATTATGGCATGCAGAAGATCGCGCTCGCCGGGACGATATGGGTTTTGAATTTGTTTATCAGGCCAAACGGGAAATTGATCGTTGCAATCAGGAGCGCAATAATCGGATGGAAGCGATGGATGAATGGTTGTTTACCCGCTTAGATCCCGCAGGTGCTGAGACATGCCCTGTTCATTCAGAGACACCCGGCATGATGATTGACAGATTGTCGATTCTTGCACTGAAAGCATACCATATGGATTTACAGGTCAATCGCCAGGATGTTGACGAGGTCCACCGGCAAAACTGTCAGCGAAAAGTTAAAGTCATTCAGGCTCAGCAACAGCAATTATTCAGCTGTCTTGAAGAGTTACTCAAACAGGTAAAAGCTAAAAAACGGACTTTCAGAGTTTATCATCAATTTAAAATGTATAATGATCCGAACCTGAATCCCGAGCTGTATCTTAACAAGTAGGGATGGCTTCAGGCATGTTGTCAGGAAAAACCATAGTCTCCTGGGAGTGAGAGCGCCACAGAGCAGCAGGACGTTGATTAGCGCGTTTCATCGATTCCCCAAAAATGCCGTTACATGAGGCAATGCGCCCCATACCTTCAACTACTGCCCCTCTTCGGTGCCCTTCAGCACCAGATATTTGGGGCGATCTGCTAGCAGCAGGGGGCGGTACAATTTCTTCAGCTCGAATTTGAGACTGCTCTATTATTGGAGGCTCTTTGTAGACAGCTTGAAGCATCGCCATCACCTTAAGCCCTTGGTTAATTTCTAATTTGTCAGCTGCATCCGCATCGAGTGCAGGTATTGGCGGCGTGCTGATTTGCTGAATCTGTTGGGCTTGCTGCCGGTTTTCTTCTTGCGGCTGTTCTTCATTTTTCGGATCGTTAATGCCCGGCTTAAAACCGCGCGTCCAGGCACGTAAACCAAGAACAACGGCATAGACAGCCGCCGTAACAACCGTAATCCCCCACATCACAGGCGTATCCTGGTAATGCCCCTGGCCATCAGGCTCCTGTAAAAAATTGAGTGTAAAATCTGTTGCTTTTGGCCCCTTGCCCAAACCAGAAAAAAAAGAGCGGATTATTTCCGCCCATTCATTGATAAACGACTTTGGCGATGCCTCGACTTTAATCCCGTTGCCTATACTGGCACGAATGTCTTTAACTGAACCCAGGCCAATTTTTTGTGCATTGACTTTTTTAACAGATTCCAGAATTTTGCTGACTTCATCAAGTGAATTTTCTGTTTTCTCCTGAACGACTCGATGACGATAATTTCTAATCACTGAAACCAGGGTAAATCCCAGTAAAAAAGCCATTCCTATGGATACGCCGGCAATAATCAACGCTGGCGGCAGAACGCCTCCTGACATTGCAGTCACCGTGGCAACAAAAAAAATGACGCTGTTTAAGGCGCCATAAGCACTTAGTCCATGCCGGATTCCGGCAAGCAGGGACGATGTATTGGATAGTATTTGCAGGGAGGCAAGATGTTTCCTGTGCGTTGTATAACCATCAGTGATCTTGCAAAGCTTTTCAATTACATCAGCAATGTCCTGAGATAATAACTCTGAGGCGTTCTGATCCTGCTCGGTCAATTTGGCATTCAGTGTATTAAACAAAGAAACCATTTCCTCTCGTTTTTCTTTGTCATACAGCGCCAGATGTATTTTAGCTTCCGCAATCAGAAGATCACGCTGGTAATTGTATTCTTCATACATTCTTCCCAGAACACAGCAAACTGAATAAATTGAGCTTAATACGGTCATTGCAACCAGCGCAGGCCAACTAACAACACATAAACTGAATACCCCCAGGTAAAGGTAAAGGCTATCAATTAAACCACCATAGGCACAGGCCGCTAATGCCCAGACTCGGGTAGCCATATGCTGGCGGCCTTTTTGCGCAATCTTGTCGCGAATTGCATCACATTCAGCGCTGGTCATGCTTTGCTTCTTCTCAATCGCCTCTAACTCGTCGCCGTTTGTCTTCATCATGCCTTTGCGTGTCTCTATCATATAACGCAGTGCAATCCGGTTAAGAACCGACAGGCAACCAAAAGCGATTCCAAGCGGAGCCAACAAAAAACTCATATTTTGCTCAGCGCCAAGCAAATGGGCTATCAGTAAAGTGCTTCGTATCCCCTTATACGCATTTTTTAACGCTTTCAGTATATCCCGGATATATGGCCATGCTGTGACAAGACTACCAATAACAATATTCTTATCGTCTTCCTGAAAATGACTGCCTATCCAGGCAAGCGCTATAAGTGTTACTGATTCGAGAGCTGCGACCGCAATACCAATGGGCGTTAAAGTCCATTCGTGCATCACGTCTGAAGAAAGTTTATTGGTATTGTTACAGTAAAGATCAAAGATGTATTTGAGGGTGCTATAAGCAATGTTTAGTGCGTCGCATAGTGCGAATATATCGTAGATAGTGCCTGCTTTATGCCATTTGGCTGCGTACTGCCGGTTAATACGTTCGAATCTTTGCCACCATGCTTCCTGTACCTCGCGGGCATTTAGCGTTTTTAACGGATCCGATGCCTTTTCTGCGGTCATGACAGCGGCGGCCGTTTTTTTCAATTTAAATTCGTTCGTAATCTCAGTAGTCTTGGGCGGCATATTTGTTTTAATGCAACGGCTAAGATAGGGCGCATTGTACTGAAATATCGATCACATGGCAAGTCTTTTTTCACATTGCACTAAAAGTCAACAAAAAACTTAGAGCATCAACAATTTTATCATAAGTCCTCATAAAAAAACCATTGATTTTTACACACCCGCATCCATTCAATATTTGCACAAAAATAATTTGGGTTGCTATAGCTCGCCAGCAGCCTGAACTGAAAGAGGGCACTTGCTAAATCAGTTAAAAATGCGTATAAAGGAGCAATTGTGTTGGAGATTTGAACAAAATTGGCGTTTTAATTGGGTGGTCGCCTCTTAAATAGATAACCAGCACTTTCTTTTTTTTCCTAAATAATCCGCCATTTCCGGTTAAAACAATTCTGGAGACAGATTAATGCAGCAGTATAAATCGATATTGTTTTATGGCTTCGCTATTTTTGCCATGTTTTTTGGATCGGGAAATCTGGTATTCCCCTTGCAAATTGGAAGCCATAGCGGTAATAACTGGCTGCTGGGATTTGTTGGCTTGATATTGACTGGTATTCTATTGCCCCTGATGGGATTATTTGTCATTAAGTTGTATCAGGGTAATTACAAACGTTTTTTTGGCGAGGCGGGGAAACTGGCCGAGTTTTTTTTGCCGCTGGTCATGCTATCGCTTTTAGGTTCTTTTGGTGTCGTGCCGCGTTGCATTACTGTGGCTTATGGCAGCCTGAAATATCTCTACCCTGATGTTTCTCTTGTACTGTTTAGCCTGGTTTTCTGTCTGATAACCTATTTTTTCTGCCTGAATGATAAACTGATGGTGAAGCTGCTGGGTAAATGGATGAGCCCGGTTTTATTATTTTTATTGCTTGGCTTAATTGCCGTTGCTGTTTACAAAGCCCCGACAAATTCGATATTAATTGGCGCCAATAAAGCATTCAGTTATGGTTTTACTACTGGCTACCAGACCATGGATTTATTCGCGGCCTTTTTCTTTTCCTCGTTAGTCTTTCAGCAAATTCAGATGGAGCGGCCGAACTCTCCGCCGATTGAGATAGTCCGTTTTGCGATCAAACCCAGTATTCTGGGAGCAGTATTATTAGCTATTGTTTATTCCGGCCTGGTTTACCTTGGCGCGCATTACTCTTATCTGATATCCAATATCGCTCCGGAACTGATGCTGCCTGCAATCGCGTCTCAGGCATTGGGCAACAGCGCGACACTGTTAATGGCCATTACCATGTTTTTTTCCTGCCTGACTACCGCAGTGGCCCTGAACAACCTGTTCGCGCGCTATTTATGCAATCAACTGAAAATACAACGCGAGAAATTTTACTTATTGCTGCTGCTCACTACCAGCTTTGCCTTTATTATCTCACTGCTTGATTTCAGAGGCATAGCCGCGTTTCTGACCCCCATTCTGCAATTAACCTATCCAGCCATTATTGTATTAACTATAATGTGCATTTTTTTGCGGGGACAGCAACGTTTTAAAACAATAATGTTCTATTTGATAACATTATTTATCGGCGGAGCGAATGCAATGCATCTTCTTGCTTAACGTAAACGTTGTAACCTGTTAATATTTATCTTCTTTGTCAATTTATAAGAAGGGAGATCAATGCGATTGTCTGGTTTATTGTTTCTGACTTGGTCATTGCTATCAGGATACACTATGGCGGCTGAACAAAAAATTGTCTATGGTTATGTTGAAAAAGCGACTTTGGTCGATAAAGGTCTAGTGCTGTCGGCAAAATTGGACACCGGCGCCAAATCGGCATCGCTGAGTGCTGTAAAAATAGAACAAATCACCGTTAACGGCAAACCCTATCTCCGGTTTATTGTACCCAGCAAGCAGGGCGATGTTCAATTCACGGCCGAATATATTGGCCGGGTTAAAATTAAAGTCCGCTCTGGCGAACACCTCAAACCCAAGTCTGAGCCGCTTGAGCGGCCTGTTGTTTTATTGAGAATAAAAATTGGCGACATGGAGCGTAATATTCCGGTTAATCTGACCAACCGTAAACGGTTTATTTATCCGCTCTTGCTGGGCCGGGACGCCATCAAGCAGTTTTCCGGGCTGGTTGATCCGGGATCAGCATTTAACCTGCGTGGTAACGAAGGCCAACACAAATGAAATCAAATAGACGCCACGTATACGGACTTATTATTACCCTGTTTCTGGTCGGTACAGGATTGTTTCTCTATCGTCATCTGATACTTGATGTTCCGCTGACCGACACTGAAACCGTCAACAGCTGGATGGTGGAAGCCAACTTGCGTTTTACTGCCGAACATAGCGTTCCGGTCAAGGCAAGCTTTATCATCCCTTATATGCCGCCTTATTTTGCTATTCTTGATGAATACTTTGTTTCGCATAATTATGGCGTAACAACCAATCTGAGCGGCTACAACCGGCAAACAGTCTGGTCATTGCGAAGGGGTAGTGGTGCGCAGTCACTGTATTATCGCGCCATTTTCCGTGAAACGGACAGCAATGAAGCTATTCTAGGCAAGCCGCCGGCAGTCAAGGCGGTTATTCTTGAAGATAACCAGAAATCAGCGATCGATACCATTACCAGTCAGGTACGTCAGACCTCTGCCGATATTCAGACTTTTGCTCAAGGCACAATTAAGGAGCTGAATAAAAAGGATGGCAGCGCCAAGTTACTGGTCGGCAGCGATTTTAGTGATGACAATATTATTAAAGCAGCAATCACCGTCCTTAATCAGGCTAAAATCTATGCTATGCCGGTAAAAGGGATTTTTCTGACTGAGCAGAGTAAAGCCGACTTCAAATCGATGATAGTCGTTTATAATGACAAAGACTGGATTTATATTAATCCACGTACAGGCAGTGCTGGTTTACCTAAAAATTTCCTGATCTGGCAATATGGTTTTGAACCGCTTTATGAGGTCACCGGCGGTAAAAAACCGGTATTTAATTTTACCGTGTCGCCAACTCCGATTAACGCATTGACTGTAGCCAAGGCTCGCGGCCTGCAGACTGATTCACAAATGCTGCGTTTTTCACTGCTGCAATTGCCGGTTAATACCCAGGAAACCTATAAAATCCTGCTAACTGTTCCCATTGGCGCCTTTATTATTCTGCTCTTGCGTAATTTTGTCGGTATGAAGACCTTTGGTACTTTCATGCCGGTTCTGATTGCGCTGGCTTTCCGCGAAACCCATGTTATTTGGGGAATATTACTCTTCGTAATTATTGTATCGTTCGGCCTGCTTGCACGTTTTTATCTGGATCAGCTTAAACTTCTGCTGGTGCCTCGGCTTGCCGCCATTCTAACAGTTGTTATTTTATTAATGATATTTATCAGTGTCCTGTGTCAAAATCTGGGTCTGGAGTCAGGCTTGTCTGTCGCTCTGTTCCCGATGGTTATCCTTACTATGACTATTGAACGGATGTGTATTACCTGGGATGAGCGGGGCGCCGGTGAAGCCATTAAATCAGGCGCAGGCAGCCTAGTGGCAGCTGTTATTGCTTTCTGGGCCATGAATTATCCGCCGGTACAATATCTCGTTTTTGCTTTTCCGGAATTGTTACTGATCCTGTTAGCGCTGATTCTGTGGTTTGGCCAATATCGCGGTTATCGCTTAATGGAATTAATTCGCTTTAAAGCCCTGGCAGGAACAGAATAATGTGGCGCATTTACCAAAGCCTGCGAAAAAAGGGGATTTTGAGCATCAATCAGCGTAATAGCGATTATGTTCTGCGGTACAATCAACGTAAGCGTTATCCGCTGGTTGATGACAAATTACAGACTAAACGGCTGGCAATGCAAGCTGGAATTGCGGTACCGCAGCTTTATGAAATTATAGAAAGCGAACATCAGATTAAGAACATCGATAATATTCTGGCTCCTTATAAAGATTTTGTCATCAAGCCAGCTCATGGCGCAGGCGGTGACGGGATTATTGTAGTTACCGACAGGGTATTTGGCCGCTACCGCCAAATCAATGGCAAATTAACCACTACCCAGGAATTAAGTTACCATCTTTCCTGTTTGTTATCGGGTGCATACAGTTTGGGCGGCCATAGCGATTACGCTATTATTGAACATCGCGTTGTGGTTGATCCGGTATTTAAGGAAGTGAGTTATGAGGGCATTCCCGATATCCGGATTATTACCTTGCTGGGTTATCCGGCAATGGCAATGGTCAGGTTGCCAACCCGGTTGTCTGGCGGTAAAGCCAATCTGCATCAGGGCGCCATTGGGGTAGGCGTTAATCTTGCTACCGGCAAAACCCTGGGCGGAGTCTACCATAATGATGCCATTGATTTTCATCCTGATACCTTAAATCCGATAGTCGATATTCAGGTTCCTTATTGGAACAAAATTCTGGAAATTGCAGCCAGTTGCTTTGAGCTGACAGGCCTTGGTTACCTTGGAGTCGATATTGTGCTGGATAAGGATCATGGCCCCCTGATGCTGGAGCTTAATGCGCGTCCCGGCCTCAATATTCAGATTGCTAATCGCGAAGGGGGGGTTAAACGTTACCGCGCTATTGAAGAAAGAGCCATGCAAGGTAACGAATCGGTGCAGGAACGAGTTGCATTCAGCCAACAAGCCTTTGCCCGTTAAATGAATGTTGGGCTTCACAGCCCAATGGCGCTGCCTTAAGCTGTACAAAAATTGCGATATAGAAAAAAAGAGCTAAATATATATAGAAA
>NZ_JBHSAB010000030.1:0-528 GCF_042649825.1 Legionella dresdenensis
CGCTTGTGTTACCTCTTCTTTCTTTACCAAATTGTCAATGAACGTCTGGATAATCCAGATAAAAACACACGAACTCATGCGCTTTCCTCTTTACTATCCGAATGCCGGCCTCGTTATGGTGGAGTCGGGGAGGATCGAACTCCCGACCCCCTGCGTGCAAGGCAGGTGCTCTCCCAGCTGAGCTACGACCCCTTTTTTGCTTCGGCTTTTTTGTTTACTCTTCGTTATGTTTGGTCGCTTGTTCAGTCACGTACATAAGTACGTTCCTTCTCGCGCTCGCAAACATGCCTCGATTAAACAAAAAATCCTCGCAAAAAACAGATCGATTGTTTACTCTCTGTCATGTTTACTTTTTTTGCAAACATACGCCGGTTAAACTTAAAGTCGTTGTAAAAAACACTACAACAATCGCTTTGCAGGCGATTTCGTGTTTTTAACCGCTTCGGCCATCATTCCTGAAAACAAACTGTGTGGGCACTTTAAGTCGCATTCAATGCCGTTTTATCATATTAAGGAGGTGATCCAGCC
>NZ_JBHSAB010000031.1:0-116062 GCF_042649825.1 Legionella dresdenensis
AAAAACGTTATGTTTCAGCGAGTTATTCCTTAAAAAAACTCACTGCTTCCATTTTTTGTCCGGCACAAAGCGACCCAACCTACAAACAGATAAATATAATATTCTCTTAATAATTAAATAATAAAATGGCGCTTTCTTCATCTCCACGAGAATAGCAATGACTTTACCCAATTCCAATAAAACACAAGATCTTCAAACACTTGGCCAGATCAAAGAACTACTGGAAAATTGCGCTAAAGAAGAAACATCCGACTACACTGCCCTGTTTTACAAAATTGCCGAACTTACAAAAACAATTACCTATAATGATAGATCATCAGACTGCATCCGTAACAAATATGGCTCAGTGGATCGCAGTAAAAGTGCAAAAACCCGCGTTGAAGGAATTGATTTTATCAGCCTTGCCGTAATTAGCCGGATTGATTGCAATGATAATTTTTTTCAAAGCGCTCTCCCTGAGCTGAAAACCGAATTTCAACAACTGGCAGAGAAAATTGGACTGATTATTGCTGAAGAGGAAAAGACGGCTACCAGCAAAAATGCCTGGTTACAAATTCCAGCCGCCAGACAACTTTCTTCTATTATCAAATACTACCATATCCCTGGTGTAGTTAACCGCTTAATCAATTTATGTACCGATGAAAAACTTGCCCTCCTTAATTGCAAACACCGGGAACAACGTTATGCATTGGGCCGGGTGCTGACAAAAATCGGCGAATCCTGTAAAGAGTTTTTTGATTTTAATCCACTGCCTCCAAATCCTAAAGGCTCTAAAAAGCAGCCGCAAAAAACAATCCTGAAAGAATTTAAAGAAATCCGTGATACCTTTGGCCATACCTATGCTGTTATGTACTATGATCATAACGAGAAAGAATTAAATGAGCTACGAGATTTAATCCAGACATTACTTTTACCCGAGCTGAAAAAAATCGATGACCAATTAAAAACCAATGCCGCTCAACAAAATTTTAACACGCTGACATTAAACGAAATCTCATCTGAGAAAGAAAAGCAGCTAACAAAAATTAAAGCTTCATTTGTCAGTCATGAAAAGACTGGCACAAAAGACAAACCGACTCAAGCGTCAGAATCTGCAGCCAAAGCCAAGCCAGTCAGAGTCTGGGAGCATGTCCGTGAATTTGCAGGTTTAAAAAAACAAGTTGAAAAATGGGAACAAAACTCACCTAAAAGAACGCCTGCCAAGAACGCGCCCTTCCTCAAGAATCTGCAAGATAATGTCGTAAATTGGAATAAGCATTGTCTGGAAGAACTTAAAATTACTTCCGAAATACCAACAATTCAATTAATTGCCGAACTGGAGGTTAAATTAAATAAAATCTTTCCGCCTACTGTAACCCCTGCTCCTGCAGCCCCTGCTGTTGAAACGCTGGCTCAAACCAGTAAACCTGCGAACAATGGCCTGGAAATACAATACAGGCAATATCAATCCCGATTAAATCATCTCGAACGCGAATTGGATTATCTGGAAACATTGCTTAAAAAATCAGCAGATTCCAGGTTTTTTCACGATGCAGTTGAATTTTCGCTTGCCAAAGCAGGTCAGTTAATCCGGGATATTCGGGAAATAAACCAAAAACTGCTGGACGCAGATGCTCCCAGGAAGACTCTGGAATCAATGTTCAAGACCGTACACTTACGGAATATGCTAATGCATGAACTGTCCTCCGAAAAACAATTCAATGAATTGGAACATGCATTGTTAAGGGTAGTATTGCCAATTAAAGAAGAAATTCAGGCATTACAGGTTAAGTCCTCCGCTACTCAAGTAACCCCTGAAGAAAAACGCACTTTGGCCAAAGCTTACCTGGTTCTGGAAAAATTTGATGAAGCAGAAAAACTCTATAATGAAGCATTTACCGCACTTTGTCCGGAGCAGGTTGATATCCAACAGATGAACCCTGAAGCGTTTAGTATTCTGTTCGATCTATTCCGTTTATATGCTCGCCACGAAGAAGTTGCTAAAAGAGAGCAAGACGATAATATTCTGACAGAAATATTACAAAAAAAACGGGAAATGTTTAAAAAACTAATTAAAATTACTGATGTTCCCACCGATCATGTGCCTGATGCCATTGTCAGGGAATATATGGTGCTGTTTATGTGTAATGTGCTTTATACTTTAAAGGATCCCGAAACGGCAATAATGAACGATGAGGTTCCCTATTTAGAACTGATAAATGCCGTATTAGAAGATCATATCTTGAGCTCAAAGATCCAATCAGCCTGTGTGAATTTCACTCATGGACTCGCTATTTACAATCTGGCTAAAAAATCCAGGAGCGCTCAATTAATTAAAGAACGCATACAACAATCACAGGTTCCGTTAACTGCTATTCATTTGGCAACCGATTTAACTTTTCATTATTATTTACCAAGGGTCAGGGTGGGCGCAGCGCTAATGTATTCGGCCGCCTTTTTGTTACGCCTTGCTCCTGAGGGTGGGGAGCGCTCTCCAGCTCTTGATGCACTCTATCTCGCTATTCTAAACAATTTAACACCTGCATTACTCGATTCCCATGATCCGGCCTGCATTTTATATGCGCCGGAAATTCATAACGAGCTTACTCAACTGATGAGAAAGCATATTGCCCGTTCAGATGATAGTATAATCAAACCCTTTATGCAGCCGGAAGAGTTTCACCAGCTCTATTCCCAAGCAGTGGCAACCTGCAAAGATCTGCAGCGCTTTCAAGCGGAGCATGGCAATAATATTGGTCTTGCTATGCATTTCATTACTATAGAATATGGCTTAAAAAAATCTGATGATGAGTTGACGGATGCCCTGTTGGATTTTAAGGATTCTGCTAATTATCCCTTGTTTCTTGAAATAAAAGCTCAATACCAATTAATAACCGGTAGCGAAGTCTTATTTAAACAGGATAATATTAATGACTATGACTGCATACCCATTACTACAGTAGAAACCCATGAAAAAATCGTGCGAAAAATGCTAGCAGATCTTGAATGTGCCGAATTAACAAAAGCACATTACGAACGAAAAGGACTCCTGCTTTATACGCTTAGCCGGCTCATCACTATTCTCGCAGAACATTATAAGCAAGATCGTAACGATGAAATTTTTGCATATATTAAACAAAGTTTAGAATCCTATTATAAGGGTACATTTACCAAATCGACCTTTTCGTTAGTTTCTGATTTAGCGCTCTTTATAGTTAGTAATCAAGGATATCAGGGACTAAAATCCGTTCAGCAATATCTCGAAAAATTCCAGAGGGAATGTAAAGTAAGAAAAACTGACCACTTTAAAGCAATGTATCCCATTGAGCTGGTGCTCTGTTTTGTTTACAACAAGTCAGGTATCAAGAAAAAAGAAGCCGAGCAATATTATAAACATGCTGATAAAGATAATCGTACTCTTGTCCGCAAAAGAGTGTTGAACGAATTACAGGAAGCCCTGAATAGATTTGGCAAGTCAGCCCAAGATAAAGCCAGATTATCTAATAACCGTCATGCGACTTATTCATCTTTAAAAACCTCGCCTGACAAAGCGCAAAAGGCGGCATGCAGCTCAAGTGCCGGCCCAAGGCGATAAATCAGTTTTTAACTTGTTGGGTCAAAACGACCCAACCTACAAAAATTGTCCGGCACAAAAGATAATTTTAAATTCCCTTCATTAAGTTAATCTCAAATTAAGAATTACTTGTTATACTTTATTTAGTCAACTTAATTTGTCAGGTGGATTATGTCCCGTAACAGAGCCGGTATTTCGGTATTCGATACACAGTCACGAATTGCAACTGCTAATCAATACAAGGCAAGCATGAACTTGCCTGATAAGGTTAACTGCGGCGATGTCTTTAATACTTATAGAGAAAGTCGCGTTGCATCCCTTACCGGATTTGGCGACATTAAACTGCCCGGCGGTAAAACGTTGGAAAGCAAGCTTAATGCGGATAGTACGGATAAAGCGGCCGTAACGGCACTTAATAACCAGATTACCACGAGTCTTCAGGTGGATGGCAAGTTAAGAGAATTCCAGGCAACTTACGAAGATAATATTGCTGCGATTGGCCGCATCATGAAAAAACCAAATGGATCATCTTTTAGTGTTGAAGCCATAGCAGGCAAGATTCAAAACCTTAAAAGCGACAGTGTAAAAGCATTGGAAGCGCAACAGAAGCATGAAAGCGGTTTGTTTGAAGCAATGGTAAAAAACCCTGCTTTTCTAAATAACCTGAAAGCAGTTACTGGTGCAACCGATGACCAGGCAGGCAAAATTGTCAAGGATATGCAGGAGCAGCTGAAAAAAGCGCATGCGGACCAGAAAGCGCAGATGGATAAAGCATTCAGCGACGAGGTGAAAAGGCTTCATGACGAAGCAGACAGACAACGCCGCAGAGTCGCATATTTTGGAACCTTTGTTAAACATGCAAAGACCTTGGAAATAAGAGATGAGATTTTAAAAAAAGCAGAAGCGAAAATGGCCTCAACGTCTCAGGCTACCACAGTCCAAATTAATGTAGAGGACAAAAACACGCAAGCGATTTTCAAAAATCTGGAAATTAAGGATCTTGATTTCATCCAATCCATCAGCGGCAATAAAATTGAAAAAACCGCAGATGGTTACCAGATGAAGATGCCTGCATGGGGTATGTATTACCATGGATCAGATGACAAAATTGCCTATGATTTCACGACCATGGCAGCAACCATTAAAGCCGCTAATGCGCCGACAATTGAAATGACAGTTAACTATCCGCAAGATCCTGAATATGCCATGGAACTTGGCCGCAAAGCTGCTGAAGCCTGTGTCTTTGCCGGTTATAGCATGGATGAGCCGCCAGATGCGAAAGATCCCAAAGATCAGAAAAAAGCGGAGATTACCATTATAGTCAATGGCCAGCGTAAGAAGCTTGATGAACTATTTGCCGGACATCCTCAGCAGCTGGGACAGCTCAAAGCTGATGCCAAACGCCTTATGGATGAGCGCACTGCAGCGCATGGTAAACCAGCCAACACTCAGGAAGTTAAAAAACTCGATCAGGAAATTGCTCAGGAGACTAAAAGATTCAAAGATGCCGCTGCTGGAAATCGTGCTGTAGAACAAGCTGCAGAGCAACAAAATACGTCCAGACCCGGCGCTCCGTAGCCTCACTGCCATAAGTTAAGGATATTGTCATTCCCGCGAAGGCGGGAATCCATTTCTCAAGTTGGCTCCTTACCTTGCTTGATAGATGGATCCCCGCCTTCGCGGGGATGACACATTTTATTAACTTAATGGCAGGGACCTGGGCCCCTCCTCTGCTCAAAAAATTCCACTGTTATTTAAAGCGTTTTTTTGGTATTTTACCCAAACAGGTTATGCCTTTTCCATTATAGATAGCCTCTACCAAAGCAAAGGAGTATGCGATGAGTAATCAGCATTTTGACGATTTGGAAGCTGATATTAATGACGTTCCTGATCAACCCGAAGAACATACCGATAACAACCGCTCAACCAAACTGGAACGACGCCGCCGAATTGAAGATTTGTTTGAAGAAAGACGGCTGCGTGAAGAGCTGAGTGAATTCGAGTTGATATAATTTTCCCTTTCCTGCTGCTTACCCGCGCTTTTGCACCGGTAAGCAGGCAATCTGCTAATACTTCCTTAATTTTTCTCCTTTATAATTACCTGAGTGTTTCTTTATGAAGGATTTGTCATCGTGTACGAAAACAGTATATTAAACATCAAAAGCCGGGTCCTGGAATCCCTGGAAAGTACTTTAGAAACTGCATGGCTAAAAGCACATCGCGATATTATCAATAAAGAAACAGATAAGGAATTTCAAGAGCAAAAGAGCGCAAATCTTAAACAATATCAATGCGATAGAAATCATCCGGATGCAGTGCTATACCCGCATACCAGAATCTATGTCCAGGCACGCCACCATGCTCTGATAGAGCCCGACAGAGAGTCCATATACAACGACAAAAAAATGTCTTATCGCCACACATATATTGAATATTGGACTCACCAACTGTCACAGCGATTTTCTGATCAGCTTGATGCATTTCAACCTGAGGAAATCCTGACCAACTTATTTAAAAGACACCCTTGGTTGGAAAATGATCCGTCAAAGCGCTACCTCTCGACTTATGCCACTTTGTACCTTAATCATATCTTTTTAAGCATGCTCGAACAAAAATTACATACCAGGATAAACCAATGGGAGGATTTAAATCTGGACCAGCTTAAAAATCCCAACACCTTTAGCTGGAAACCTCTTGAATTCGCTGATTATCAGGCTTTCACTGAACTATTCCCGATTTCCCGATTAAATTTGCTCTACAATAACTCGGACATGTTTAGGGACTACCTCACCCTGCCCAGAACGCAGAGCTCCGAATTACTTGATTACACACTTGGACGGATAGATTTATATCGATTGCTTCTTAACAATTATCCAGAAGCGATGAGGTGTAATCTAAACGCATACACAGCCTGTCCAAAGATTTTACCGCTTGATATGCATGATTTCACAACAATGCCGCAAGCGCTGAGGGAGGAGGCAGAAACAATTCTGCTAAATACTAGCGAAGAAAATGCCCCGGAATGGATTGCCCTGCATAAGGAAAATGGGTGCTGGACAGCTTATGTTCCTGTAGGAACTGATATCCCTGATACCATCAGGCATCTGGTCAGAAGCGTCATACCAGTCAATTATGCTGAAAACAACCAGCTGAATTCGCTGAAAAATTTATCAGCAAAGAATATCTGGCACGCTGTTTTATTGGGCCGTGTTCTGCCATGGTTAAGAAATAACCGAAGCACCGAGCTTCGCACTTTCCGCAACAATGTTCCAGCAGATGTACTTTTACAAAATGTGATGGAAAATTGCTTCTGCTCCAATCAGACCGGCGAGAAAGAGAGCCTGGCAAAAGCGTTTATAAATCGCAAGCCAATGTCTAATCAGACAGTGGCCCAAGTACTGAGTAGCATACGGCTCGACAATCTGGCGGTACGCAGGAGAATGGCGTCCAGTAGACACCAACTCCCAGGCCCAATATCAGAATCTGAATTATTGCTTGGTAACATCGATGAGTTAACCGGTATCGTAACAAGTGAGAGCCTGCTTTCCAATTTTGATAAAAAACGTATTGTAATTTCCCCCGATGCAGCCCGAATATCGCTGTTCCATAATCAATATGATACGGCGATCCAGGCCATGTATCTGGTTTATCAAAATAATCTGACCCGTTTGTCCTTTTCGCCATTAGATAATTCTGTTAATAGTTTAATGCAGGATCATCAGAGGATCTTCAGGAAACTGGTTAAATACAATGCTAATCTGCAAACCATCATACCAACACAAAATCCCCGTCAGTTCGCAGATTCGTACGCCTATCCCATGCATTGCGCCGCCAGAAACCGTTTTTTAAAAGCTCGCAATCCGGCTTTTGTGAAAGAAGCAGAAAAAAAGGTTGCAATGCGTAAAATGCTCTGGCTGAACACCGGAAACGAGCTTGTTAAATTCTTTGAACAACATGGCAAGGATATTGATCTGGACTTCATCAACCGTGCCATAGAATTTAAAACCCAATGGGCGGCAGAATCCTGTGATTATAAGCTAAAGCCGGATGATCAGGCATTATGGGCGTTCTTACAAATCGCACAAATGGGAAAAGACGGAATCGATACTTTATTTGAGAGCTTGGAGACAAAAGCAACAAATTGGGAGTTCATACAACAAGAGCCTGCGCCAAAATTGGCTTGTACTTTGGATTTGAACGGTAGCCTCGCGACAAATCCTGTTGAATATATTAATTATCTAACCGCGAAGATTATTCAATTTGATACGTATAGAAAAGGATGTACGCCGCTATTTTCACCTTTATCGCTGATTTTACCAGACACATTGAATGCCCAGACTAGAATAGCGTTAATTAACTTGCTCGAAACGCTAAATAACCGCCGGCAACAATTTCCGGAAGAAAATAATGAAGTCATTTTCTATAACATTCAAAATGGCGCGCCTGACAGCAAAGAGCTAATCAGCGACCTGGAGCGATTGGCAAATAATAATTTTCAGGTCGTTATCCGAATACCTGAATGGGATCGCGATGCCTATAAAAGCGAAGAGAACAAAAAAAGCAGCTTAAAAGCTGATTATCGCAAAGTACAGAATAAAATTCTGGATAATCAACGTAAAACCTTCAATCGAAAACTGCCTCATCAAACTAAAAATGTATACGCGGCAGCCAACGGTACACTTGTACCCGAACTGGTTATTGATGACAAACTGGCAAAGCTGCCGCAACCCTGGGATGGTGATGATGTCATTTACCCGCTTACTTCCCAGACACCTGGAATTCAACAACAATTAGAACAACAGGTTGAACAGGAGTTTGTTCAGGAGCAGGAACAAGAGCAAGAACAAGAGCTGGAACATGATTATGAACTGCAAATTGGCGTTTACAGGGGCAGTGAAAGCGATTTGATTACCCGTTACAATATTAACGAAAAATGCCGCGCTATCTGGGCAAAAATTCCGGAATCGATTAAAAATAAATCCGGTTATGAACAGGAAACGTTACGTCAGCTCTTCTCACTTTGGGTTGGCAGTGAAAAAGACGCATCCCTTGTTATTGAGCAAATGGAACCGGCAGCCGTTCAAAAAATTATGGAAAATGCACCTAAATTCAGGCAAAACCTGGCTAAGGATAATCTGCCGGCAGGATTTTATCTTTCATATTTGCCATTCTCTCAAGGTCTGGTGTTATGCTTTGATCCCAAACGCGAAAAAGAAGACCTGTATCAATCTTCGCAATTAATGATAAAGCATCAAAATCCATTCAAAATCGAGTTACACCAACCCAAACCGGCAATGGTATTTAAAGGCGATTATCGTCAGTTTTCATCAGTTACTTCTAATGCTGATTGGCAACAGACCTTGTGGAAATTTATGGCGCTGGAAGACAACGATCAGGAGCGTATTAATAATGCCAAAGCTATTATTATGCCCGAACACCCTGATACGCCTGCCAGTGATCTCTCGCCGCTCATGCAACGCCTTGATATAGAGCAGACTTTCAAAGCGCCAGGCGATCTTGCTCTTTGTTTTACCTGTCTGGCGTCATGGGCCAAACAAAAAGGCGCCTCGGAAGACGTGATAAACGCATTATTTACCATAGAAAGTCCAACTGCGCTTAGTGAAGAAAACCTGAAAGGATTTGGCCAACTATTTAATCAATATGATATCCAGAACAACGGTGAAGAAAAAAACGGCAGCGAGCATTGGCTCTTTATTGCCGACCAAATGGTCAAAACATTTAGTGCGCAACATCTTGCTATCTGGAAAAAACGGTTGCTCGACCCCTCAAAAAACTGGTCTGAATTGCTTGAAAAACGTGAAGTCGATGCGGTTGCGCTCAGTATTACAACCCTTAAAGGCAAGTCGTCAATCTTTCATGACATTTGGTGGAAGCTGGTTGATTGTCATGGTGAAGCGACAGGCCATATGCGCTACTCTCAACTGTGGTATGCCTTCCAGAAAGTCATTAAGTTTTGTGAAGACAGGGATCTGGAACTTAATAAAGACGTTCTCTTTAAATACCTTACGAATACTCCAAACTTTAACGCCCAAGTATTCCTTGAACGGCTGCATTGGACATTAACCCGAGCTGCTAATCAGTTAGACAATGATTTTGCCATGCAATCCATTTTAGATAACATTGACCAGATTGATTGGACACATAGTGGATTTTACTATGCCGCCCGTTATCAGAACTACCCATTCTGGCATAATGATCTGGGACTAAGCCAACTCAAAACAACTGATGCTGGCAGTGCGCCCGGTTATACTGTTATCTGGGATCAAGGCCGGAAATTATCCGATCCATTAACCCATGCCAAACGGTATGTTAACCAACGCGCACAATTCAGTATCAGTAAGTATGAACAATTTTGCGAGGCTTTAAACCAATGCTTTGACAGTGATACAGTGGATGCCGGCCTTATCCGTCTATTCACTGCCTGCTTTACTGTGGGTTCAGATAATATCCGCGCGCTCAATATAGAACAGGCAAAATCAACCCTTGAAGAATTAGGTCAAACTAACTCAAAATGGCAGCAATGGCTTAATGATGCAATCCTGCTTGATGATGAGATTGTTGCGCACACCATAAAATTGCGCTTTCAGGATATGCCTGTCTTCCTGGAGTTATTATCCCAATCTCCCATACAATCATCCATTGATATGTATTTGCGGACACCCATTGATTTTATTAATGCCTGTGGACGGGCATTCCTGTGTTTTGAAGGAAACAATGCCGAGGAAAATGTAAAACTGTTATTCCAGTATGCAGCCCAAATCCAGGATCCGAACGCTACGCTTCTGACTGCTTACCCATGGCTGATTACAGAACAACAAGCAAGCGCCAATTGGAAAGATCCGTTAGCGGTAGCTTACGATCTTTCGAGCGACGCCTTGATTAGAGCCGAACTGGAAACTTTGCTGAGACAATTACAATCAATCAATTTCAGCAATACTGCTTTTAACCGATTGCCAAATACAGCAGCGTTGACCAGAGCGTTACTGGAAATAGCCAAAGAACCAAACGCAACCAGAGCGGCAAGTAAAAGACGGGCAATTATCAGTGACTGGGTTAATCAGGGAATTGATATTGTCGATCAGGAATCAGCTTATCGCCATCTGACTGGGCACGAACTGAATGAAAATCAGATTTACCTGACTATGAAATTCAAACCGGGTTTTAAAAATCAGAATCTGCAGTTATGCCAGACATTATTTAAGAAATATATTGTAGTTGAAGCCAGTTTAGATGTTGAAAATCAGATAGAAAAGTTTCAGCGGCTGCTTATTCAGCTAGATAACAAAACCCACTATAACGAAGTTGGACAAATTCTGGGTTTATTAATTGAAAAAGCCAAATCCGGCAATCAAACCCGCCGTTATCCACTGACACAATTAACCAGCTGGATAAACGCATTGCTTGAAATAGATACCTACAATAATGGACATTATCCGACCAATGTCCTCAGAGAAATTCTGAATGATGCCGTTAGTAAGCCGAACTCAAGCTTGTTAAACCGCGACTTGTTGAAACTTCGGGAACAAGCCGATCAGACATTGCAAGGCTTAATTAAGAAGATTACTCAAACCCCTATCTCTGCCCAGTATAAACATGCTGTATCGAAAATAGCGATTAAATATCAGCATACGCCCGATTTAGTACAAAGGGTAATTGATTGTTTTGTCAAATTAGAGCAGCATAAAGCCGCCCCGGCTGTACTGTCAAAATTTGTTCAAGTTCTTGAAAACATTTGCAGTAGCGTGCCCAAGATCGACAACTTGGAATGCTCAAGACTCATTAAAGATTTTACAGTGCAGATTACTGATCTTGAGCACTGGCTCCCAGGGCAGCAGCAACGCTTCAAAACTATCTGGGAACATAGCCAGATTAAGCTGATGTCGATATATAATGATGACAAAGTATCCTACTTCCACTGGCACACTATACCATCATGTGTAATCCCTAAATTGGCAAAGAGCAGAATGGTTCTTGTATTGGCTACCCAGAATTGGGATGCGGATCAGAAATTATTTTCAACTGTAGCTGAAAAACTGCAAAAATTACCAGATGACGAGCTATCCAGGCTCGTTGAATACATGGATCAAGAGCCTGTTCCTTCCATTCCTGTATTGAATAAGCTGCTGGATCTGCCTGTTTGCCAAACCACCGATGGCTTAATCCATCAATTTGAAACCATTGAGCAAAACCTCAATTCCGATGGAACAACCAAACGCCATTACAGTACTACAGAAGCGGATAAGAACAGCCTTGAGCGGGTACTTTCCGGGATTAAAGAAAAAGGCAGAGGATATATTGGGGAAGAAAGATGCCAGCAGCTACTCAATTTACTGGATTACCTGAATGCCTATAGCCAGGCTACCCGTCTTGCTTCACTGCCAATGCCGCAATTACAAGCCAAATTGGATAAAGCCCTGTCTGAACTCAAAGAACCAGGCATCGACGCTCAAAGCAAACGGTTTGCATCGGCCCGTGTTTTGGCTTGCATGCGTGAAATATTGCTGCGTAAGTCAGGAAAATGGGCAAACCATACCCAAATGCTGGATTTGATTTATGCTGCTTTAAACAATGATGCCAGCCTTATCCATCAAGTTAAAACCGGAGAGGGCAAAAGTATCATTACCATTATGCGTGCTGCCTATCTCGCATTAAATGGCTATGTGGTTGATATTTTTAGTGCAAAAGAAAGCCTGTCGCGCCGTGACCATGAAGAATTCGCACCAATGCTTGACGCATTAGGAATACAAAACAGCTATATCACGGCCAATTCGGCTGCCGGTCACTATAAAACCGGTTCTCGTAATGGCAAAGGCGCCATCAACAACTTAACTGCCGGTAATTCCGCTCTGTTCCACTCAACCCATATCTGGAAAGGTATAACCGCTCTTGATTTAAATCCCGAAAAACGGGTTGCTTTTCTTGATGAGGCAGACCATGTCCTTAATGAGAAAACCCAATTCAACTACTCGGACAACAACGACAGCGACAGGATTTATAACCTTGATGAGTGGGTATACCGTCTAACATACGACTATTATCAAAAAAATAAAAGCAAGTTCATAACCAATGATAGCGGCGCTCTGATTGTAAGACGCAATACGGAACTCAAGGAACTATGCAAGCTGTTGCAAGACTCATTAAAATGCAGTCCGAAACAATCTCAATTTTTCAATAAATACATGGTTCCCGCCCTAAGCGAGAATCCCGATGCAATGAAGCAGCGTGACGAGCAGTTAAAGCAATTACTAACCGCTGCCCATATCGCCTCAGGATTACAGGAAGGCGCTGACTTCTGTATTATGCCTGAAACCAAGACTGTTACTGGCGGTCTGGTCATTAATACCCGTTTTGCCAAAGTGATGATCGACAACCAAATCAGGCATGGCTCAACTTATAGCGACCTGGTGCATCAGTTCCTGCATATCAGGCTTAATAATGAAGCATCGGAAAAAGGTGAAATGCCGGATTTCTTCGTTGATCCGAACACACAGATTGCCCTGTCGCAAAATGCCAGTTACCTGTTGAAACAATACTATCACAAGATTGAAGGCTGTACGGGAACTGCGGGGGACGCACAGGATCTTGCGGCTTATCTGTCAGTATATGACATTAAAAACGTTATTAAATTACCGACTCATGAACCGAGAAGAGTGACCTTTAAGCCAACGCAGTATTGCAAGACTGAATCTGATTATATCCTGAGTCTTGCTGATATAGTCATGGCAAATAAAAAAATTCCTACCCTGATTACCTGTGAAGATGATATTGCCGTGAAACGCATCTCGGCACAGCTCAAAATGATACTCGCCTACAAAGAGAAAGAGTATGATTTCAGTAAATATATTGAAGATACTAATGACAGCGGCAAGGCGGAAGCAGATGTTGTTCCACTCGCTGGCCGGGCTGGCTCGGTAGTAATCAGCTCCCGTATGGGCCGTGGTACTGATATTAAACCGGAGGTCCCCGAGGGGCTGGCTGTAGTGCGGGCTTATGCAAGCACTCCGCGGATCGTTAAACAGGAAGGCGGCCGGGGCGGCCGTAATGGTGCGTTTGGTACCTGTCAGGAAATCATTAACTATGCAGAAGTTGAACGCGAATATAACAAATTTGATAAAACTGCTAATAAACGTTTAGCAGAAATTTTATCCGAGCAAACACAGCACCTCGATAATAAGATTAAAAAGCATAAAAAAAATGGATCCGACAAATTTAAATGGCTGGATAAGGATGAAAATCCGGATGCCTATAATATGTACCTCAAGACGCGTGCTGTACAACAACTTAAACATGAAGAAAAACAAAGGCATGAACAATACTTGCGCCGTAAAGAGCTGGTGATGGCCGTCTTGTCTGGTAAAAATATGGAGCTGCTCCATGGAGATATTAAAACAACCAGAAAAGCCTATCCCAATTTAAAAGATGCCTGGCTTGAATGCCGCAAACAAATTGAAGCAGCCTGGAACGGGCGGCTTGCTGGCAAACAGTATGAAGATGACCTTGTTTATGAACAATTTTTTAACCAGGCTAACAAATACTGGCAAACCCTCTGTTCCAAGTACCCGGCTCTCGACAAAAACCTGCTTACACAGCTTTCTGATTACAGCAAATATATACCAAGTGCGGTATCTGCCACGCCAGCCCCACAGGAGCAGGCTGAACCAGCTACTGATCAACCCACGCCAGAGACATCTGTTTTGCCCAATGCGATTAAGGCATATCAGACCTGGATTGCAGGCGCTCAAAAGCATTATTTCTCTGATTTGCATCAGCTTGCGGATAAGCAGTTACTTGCGATATACGGGAAACCTTTCGAAACATTTGCCGTAGGAGCAACTCAAAAACGCAAGACTTATTTTTCTGACAGCCTTGCAGGAGATTATAATTATCGTACCAAACTTGTTTCATTGGAACTCTTTTTCAATTCACTATTAAATGCAAGCCGTTCATCAACTGCTGGCGCACAAAAGTTATTTGACACACTGACAGAGATATCATCTCATCCTGGAGCAGGTATTTATAATATCCCTCTGGAAAACGTTGCCGATCTCATTTCATTTTTGACAAGCAAAAATGAGGACAGCGATTATGACAACTATCTGGTTTGTCTGAAACACTTTATGAAACAGCCCTGGTTGCTTGAAAAAACTCCAACAGCAAGAACACCCGATGATTATGATAAAACAGGATTGCTTGCTTCGTTTGTCATGAAAACAGTTACCACCGGCTTTGTTAAGGACGACACATTAACGTTTATCAGTAATTTAAGCGAAGTCATTTATCATCACTACTGGGATAAAGTATCGTTAAATTCCCTGAAAAAACTGGAGACAATATTTGCCTCAAATCCGAAATTTACCCAAATACTTGCAAGCCATACGAATCGTGCAGATTTGGGCGAGATTATCAAACTGCTTTTGGAAAATTGCCCACAGCCTGAAAAAATCGCCCATTTTATGGATTATGTCAGCAAAAATATTGAGGACGAGCTCTTACCAAGTGTATTAATACCCTTATTTCAAATCCATTTTGGCGACAGGTCCCATTCGTTTACAGAAAAATATATCCCGGAAAAACCAACTTTATCGGCCCATCTTGACAAAAAACAGCAACGCGACCTTTGGCATTTCTTCCGTCAACGTCAGCCTGTTGATAAAAAGAGTCATGATGAGCTTATGCTTATCCTGAACGGTCAGGAAAACAATGAAGATTTCAACGACAAACTGTTTAAACCTTTAATTAACTTGCCGCCGTTTATCAGCGTTGAATATATGCTCCATTATTCCCGCTTTAAAATGGGCAAGTACGATGCGCTTGCCAGTGAAGCCTGTTTAAAAGAGATTAAGCAAGCCGGCGACTGCTTTACCCGGGCAATGAGGCAGCATGGCATTACAAATTATGAATCATGGCAAACACGATTCAATAAATTGTCTCCAGCAGAAAACCAGCGCTTTTTTGGTGATGCAATCAGGCATGAAGCCATTAATTCAAAGACTTTAAACGGCCTTGCGAAAGCGTTTATTGCGAAACGACTGACACAAGAAACACTGGCGACAGCATTTATAACGGCTGACAAAATTCATAATATCAGTAACCAGGCTACACGTGAATTTTGTATGAAACAATTTCTGACAGATTACGTTGGCAAACCAGACGGTGCTCACACTCAACAAGTTCTCGCGTTTAAAGAATGGCTTGAACAAGTTGAAAAGAGCGGGTTATTGCTTGACCAGGGCGGATTGCAATGCCTGTATCGACAGCGTCATAACCTCAACAACGTTAAAACCACTTTAAAGGTAATTCAAAACCTGCAAGCTTATCAAAATGAAATCGCAATTGATTTAGATGATTATTACGTTAGCCCTAACTTTGAGCAAACCAATCGTACCTATCTGGCATTCTTTGCCCTTATCAAGGAGGCTGAAAAAGCCGGATTCTCCTTAAACTATTTAAAAAGCCTGAAAAAGGCCTGCTTTACCTCCAGAAGCATTAGGAGTGTTGAGCAATTGAATAAGGTTCTTGAGATTGCCAGACTAGCGCAGGAAGATTTAGTCAAGCACCGTCAATATGGTAAATACTTCTCTCAACTTAATCAGGGGCAGGCGGCCCGTAAAGAAATTATGCAGTTCCTGCACCATGGCTATCTCAATTTGGATGCCGGTTTTCAAACAAGATGCTATCACAGCTTTGAACAAATGGCAGCAGCTGCGGTGGGTATTAAAAACTTCCAGGTATCTGATTGCGGCGGTTTGCAAAAGCAACTACAACAAACAATGCGATTAGTTAAAGAAATTCAACAGATCGCAGCCCATCCGTTTGGGAGGACTCCAGAGACACCGTTCAAATATGTCACTCAGGAAGAAAGGAAGCAAATCAGCGACAAGCATAATGCCTTCTTTAACCAGCAGCGCAAATCCTATGCCGATATGTGGTTTACTAATTCTGCGCGCAAACTAGCCGCCGCCAATTTATTTAATACGATTGAGAGCGAGAGCACGCGAATGAAGAGGAACGTCTCAAATATAGCTACTTACTACAATACTCAGATTAATACGATTCTGGACACTCAAAAGGAGATAATGGACCAGGATAGTCTTGAGAAAAATACCAAAGGTTATAGCAGGTTGTTTAATATCTGTACTCATATGTTTACCGTGATTGCGGCAGATTATATGGCTAACAGCAATATATCGTATGCTGACAAAGCTGATTTGAAAAACAGGATTTCAGAGCAGCTGGTAAATACTGTCCGCAGATTAGGTACAAAACTGCCTGAGAGCTATATAGGCAAGTGGAATGTGATACGCGCCAATGCGAATAATATTACGGAGGTTTTAGGTGCATTGGATAGGAAAAAGATCCCCACATCGTTGAAATATATTGTCGATAACATCGATGGGTTATCCGCCTTGCTCGAGCAACCGGATAATGCAGCGGCGCAGTTTACGATGTAAGGGTTTTGTTGAATAAATAGTACTGTCATTCCCGCGAAGGCGGGAATCCATCCACAAATTAAGCAGCATGCTAGTTTTAGTATGTTATAAATCAAGCATCTTCAGTTTGATGCCTACCTTATTTCCTAGGAGTAACCACTAAATGAGTGAGGCCCTTAGCAATATTAATACTTTGTTAAACCACTATCAAAAATTAAATGCCTTTAAGCGTTGGTTTTTTCCCGGAAAAGTCGCTCAAGCCCTTAAAGAGTTTGCCAAAGATACTAGCAGCGCCCGGCATGCGGCTCTTGTTTATCAAGCTTATTTTAAACACACTAATTTTTTTACCCGCTGGTTATTTTCTTGTTTGCTTAAATTTTCTGAATTAATTACAACCCAGGAATTACAATCGCTTAATAATTCTATGTTATTAATCAATAGTCAGGGGCAAGCAACGCTTAAAACCGAAGCAAATTTTGAAAAAATTGTTAAAGCTACTGACATTTACGACGTTGTTTATGCATGGAAGGAGCTTCATCAAAAAGGCTTATTGGCTGGTTCACAAGCGCAAGATAATTTTGATACCGTATTTCATTCAAATTGGCCTATAAGAGCGGCACAAGGGCTATATTATCTTAACCGTTACGGTTTGCTGAACGGTAGCCAAACACAAGCTATTCGAGAGATAGTGGTACGTAAACCTGATTTAGTTTATGAGGCATTAACGGATCTTTACGAGGCAGAGCCTTTAAAAGGTCACCAGGGACAGGCCAATTTCATTGCACTAGCAAACGCCGTCAATCCCAAAAAAATTATTTATGGATTAAAAGCTATTCAAACAAGTTTATTGAAAGGGAGCCAGGCACAAGCTAATTTTGATGCGGTACTTCGTGCAACTAATATCGAGTCCCTATCATATGCATTAGATAGTCTTGGCATGAAAGGTTTGTTAAAAGACAACCACGCCCAGGCTAATTTTGATACTATAGTCGGTTCTATTAATCCTGAGAATGCGGTGTGTGCACTAGAACATCTTAACCGGTATAACTTACTTACCGGCGAATGGGCGCATGCTTTTCGCAGGACTATAGCAAGCGTAGCCAAACCCTTAGAAATGGCCAAGGCACTGGAAAGCAGCCATCGATTAGACTTATTCACAGGCGAGCGGGCGCAGGCTAATTTTGATATGATAGTTAGGGCTGCTGATCCCTGGAAAACCCTTTTTATTCTGTGGACTCTTCAACGAAGTGGTTTATTAACCGGGGAACAGGCAGAGGCTAATTTTAATGCTGTATTTCATGCAGCCGACCCTAATGCAGTCTTAAGCGCACTGCAATACCTTAATGAAGATGGCTTACTGACAGGCGAGCAGGCAACGGCTAACCGTAATGCAGTAGCAAGCGCAGCTAACCCAAAAGAAGTTAAAGAAGCCCTGCTGTACCTTCATTGGGCGCGCTTATTAACTGGCGCACAGGCACAAGGTAATTTTAATGCCGTGATTGTGACACATGCAGCCTTGTTGACCGCACCGTGGATGGTGATACATTGGAGCCGTATACCACGTCATGTGTTCACTCAAGCTTGTTTAGATGACATTATCGCGCTTGCAGCCACCCATCATAATGATCTGGCTGCCGGCCAAGCGGCTATTACCCGCTATCTTATTCGTTTAATTCAAGGAGTTCAGCGGCCAGCGCAGCTTAACCAGAATCAAAGCACCCATACTGCCAGTGTACATGCAACAACCGACTTAACAGCCTGGTTATTAAGTAGTAAATATAGCACTCTGGCAATCGACATTGCAAAACAATGGCAAGCGATGGTTAGTGCCGTCACTGCCATGACGCCCTCTGAAGATTTACCGCAGGCGGAAATCGAGGCCGCGATTCGCTGCTTAGCGCGCTTAACCCAACAAGCACCCGCTGTTAACTTATCCATAACAGCTAATAAAAAAGCCAACTCGCTGACGTTAATTGAGAAATTAAAGCTTAATCTGGTTGATGAGGTGAAGACTTTAATGGCAACCTTAACCGCCACCTTAAACCAAGAAAGCCGGATTGGTTTACAAACCTTTATCGTCTGGGTATATGAGGCAGTAAAAGATAATCCCTTGGTCATGGAACTCTTTACCAAAGCGCTCTTTGAAATCCAGCGTGGTTATAACCTTAACGAGCAAGGGCAGGATGAAGGCGGAGACGATAAGCCGATTTGTTATGGCGGCACCGCGAACAAATTTTGTGAAAAACTCAGTAGCTTCTCGCCATTCATTGAGTTTATCTTTGTCGATAAGGAGACCATTAACCTTAAAATGCAGCAACTGACGCGCCAAGCTGCACTCACCTACTTAAAGCAGCTTCATCATGAAGCCAGCAACGGTGAACCGCAGGCTTTGACCGCTTATCAGCAAGCACTTGCTCATTTCAATGAAAATCGTGAAAGACCAATTTACCAACACGTGTTTGATAAAAACAATTTAACTGAGGTCATTATGGCTGAATTTGATGGACTTTATGATAAAGAAAAACTCATGATGTGCATTCAGCAATTTAAAGAGCATGGCATTGATTATCTAAAAGCCCTCACTCATGAAAAAGATTATCAAGCATTAATCAATCACCCGCCGCACGCAATAAAACAATTCACTAGCCCTGACGGTTCAACACCACGCTTTTTTAATCTATCAGATCAGGGTAAGCGCTCAATAAACCCAATCTGTTTCTCAAATAAATAATTTCAATCAATGGATAACGTTTGGTCCTGTCAATTCTGGGATCTTGCAGTAGGACTTCTCAAAACAGCCGGAGGCATCGCTACTCCTTGTTCTGTAAAGGCATAAGATAGGTAGCGCCTCGGTTGTGATTAATTGCGTCATACAAGCCCTTCAAATCGTCTACATGCCAATTAGCACGAACGGGTACCATGCGTGTTATTAATATATTTGTATAGTGTCGGTTTGGATATGGATACTAACTCACAGATTTGATTAATACTATGCTTTTTACCGTTATACAGTTCAATCGCCAATGCTGCTTTATCAGTTGATAACTTTTTAGGCCGTCCTCCATTCCTACCCCGAGCCCGCGCGGCTTGAAGCCCTGCATGTGTCCGCTCGCGAATTAAATTGCGTTCAAATTCGGCTAATGCACCAAAGATATGAAAAATTAACTTACCCGAACTCGATGACGTATCAATCGATTCATGTAAACTTTTAAGGCCAATCTGTTTTTCTTCAAATTGAGCAACCAAGTCAATTAAATCCTTTAAAGATCGGCTTAAGCGGTCTAAACGCCAAACAACAATGGTGTCTCCTGCCCGGGCATAATTTAATGCTTCGTCTAAACCAGGCCGATCAATTTTGCTGCCAGTCATTAAATCATCAAAAAATTTTTCGCAACCCGCTTTTTTTAAAGCATCGTGTTGCAAGTGCAAGTTTGATCATCAGTTGAGACACGAGAATAGCCAATTAACATAAAGCATCCAAAGTGGTTAAGTTTATCGTAAAAATCGATATTAACTTAACTTTAAATAATTTAACGGATTTCTTTACCGGAAAAACCGTAATTTTGTGTTGTCAAAAAATGGATTGGCCAGCGGTAAACAAAACTCTCGTTTTCTTTACTGTTAATATATTAAACAAGTCATGGTTTTCAATTCAAAAGAACTCACATTTCTGATAATATTAGTTCCGAATTTGGCCTGGGTATAATATGCGCAGTAAGTTTGAACCCTATTTTTTTAAACACTCTACAGTACCTGGAGACCTATACCTCATCTCAGGCCCTTCAGGAGTAGTCAAGACATCGATTATCAATCAATTGCTGATTAATAATCTAAATCTTAGAAAATTAGTTTCTTCCACAACTGTTCTTAATAGAAAACGCTGTTAACTATGCACCAAATAGTTAATTTACATAAATGATTGCATATTCCTTATGAAGGTTTAATTGAAGAACGACGTTACATATAAAATAATCGCTACATTTTGAGGGGTTCTTCCTTAGAATCAGCTCTCGTCAAATTCAAATACACAGTCAAGAAAAAGACAAAATAATATTCTATGTCAAGTCTTGATCTTGCATATTGAAAATTCGAAAGCGCAAAAACCAAAACTCGATTCTAGGGCGTGTTTTTAAAGTTTTTCTGGAAGCGAAAAAGCAAGAAAATGAGGCTGAATTTTTGGTCGATTGAGGCGAATAGCCTGCTCTATTTAACGAAATCGAGCATAAATTCAGACCATTTTATTGCTTTTGGAGCCCAGAAATAACTTTAAAAACACGCCCTAGTTTTCTTATTTATAAAATCGACTTATATCCAGTGTCAAATTCGGTTCAGAATGTGTCATTGCGCAACCAATACCCCTTTCTCCGTCTACAGTCGCAACATAGTAACAACCCCATTTATCACCGAGAGATATAGGGTCACCATAAGTAGGGTCTAATGCAGCCATGAATTCTTTTGCTGTTGCCAGAGCATCCTTGTCTTTTAATGTATCGCCGAATGCAATAGTAAATTGCCATTTTTCTTTTGTGTCATATCTATTCTTTGGGCCTCTCACCTCCCATCCCTCGTTTGGATGATATATAGCATGATTAACACCAACTGATTGAATTGCCGCGAGGCTAGGGAAAGCCTCTGGTTTATCATTTAAAGCAAAAGCAGTTTGCGCCATGATAAATGGCAGCGTAATTAATAACCTTTTAATTTTCATATCCTTTTTCCCCTTAGTCCATTTTGTAACTATTGTTTATTACGTATTGATATGTTGCCAAAAGTCGTGGCAGAAGGACACTAAGACCGCTAAATATCGCTGAAGAGCTTGAACTGGCCTAGGGATTTTTACTTAGAGTACCTTTTCGTTCCATTGCTTGTCACACCCCTAATTCCACCCAAATATCGACTATGAGTTCATTTTTAGCCAATACTTTTGTCTTTTTTGCGTCACAGCGCAAGTTCCGGAGCGCCGGACCTACAAGAAAAATTACATGAGTTGCTATCAGAGGATGATAAATAGTCTCACCAGTGGTGAGACTATTTTAAAGAGAGGTTGATCTAAAGATTATTAGGTCTGATTAATCGATATATAGCCCCGGCCTCAGCAGATGCAGGGTAGATTGGATTTTAGAAATGAGTTATCTTCCAATTGCATCAATCAGTTTGGACTTAACTGATAATTTTCATAAATAGTAAACACAATAAAATGAGGAGTAAAATGATTCCTACGTTGATTTTTGTTGAAACGCATGCTGATAAAAAAAGTGCTAATATTTTTAAAAACCTTATTCCTCTTTTAAAGAAAGACTATGGTACTTTCTACGAAGAAATACCTCCGGAAACAATAGACATTGCCATAAGCAATTCAACGACTTGGACGAAAATGTTAGAAGCTGAATATCAAGAAATTCAGGAAGCTATGAATGAATACCCGGATATTTACTGCCCAGATAGCTCTAAATTTATTCTAATGCATCAAGACCGACCACAGCAAGAGCGGGAATTATTATGGTTGTTTTACTTCCATGTACTGATTACATATGATCGATTGACGACGGCTGAGGAATTTACACAAACATACTGCCTTTTAAAGGAGCTTCAAATCGAATATATTGGCATAGATGATTCAGAAGGAGCTCAGCTTTGGTCTGAAATCAGCAGCAAATACCAATTAGAAATGCCTGTGTCGGATGAAGAGGATAACACAGCCAGAGATTTGAGAAATGCAAGTATGGTTGAGGCCTATTCTAAAGTTACTAAGCCCACAATCGGACGGATTGGATTACGACACTTAAAGCCAATCCAAGAAGGCTTGGTTGCAAAATTTGGTAATTTAGCTAATTATATTTTTATTTATATCCATTCTGAAACTCCTTCATCTAATTTTTTAAAAAACATACCTGATAAACCGAAGGAGTTATTTGAGATTGAATCCATTGTGGATCCTGATACCCCTTATTTACACAAATTTAATGCGGATAAAATGACTGTTGAAGAAATTTATGAAGATATAAACGCTCTAATAAACCCGAATCCACTTAAAGTTTACTTACCCGCATCTCAAAGTAACATTACACACTTTAAATTAACTACTAACAAGGACAAAAGCATAGTAAGTGGCAATACTTTAGAATTAGAAGACCCTTTAACTCCTGGATCTCCTTAAGGCGAGGCTTATTAGCTATTTAACCTAAAATGCCCAAAATCCTACTTAGGTCTGATTACTCTGATAATCAGACCTAAGGGGGCTTAATGTGAGAAATGGATTGAGGGATTAGTAAACAGCTGCTTTAGTTTATCAGGCACTGTTTCTAATAACTCTCCTTTTTTCGATAGCCACCCCATTTCAACGCATATTGCTCTGGTTCGGTTATCATGAGTCATTCCATGCTTTATAATTTGCTTCAAATCCCAATCAGGTTTAACTTCAGTATTTTTCCATCGGCTAAAAAATCCACTCTTTTCTTTAAACAGCGTGTCAAAGTGCATTGACAGAAATTTATTTCTTAACTGCTCAAAACTGTCTTGTTCATCTGAATGATTTAGCCTGCTAGTAGAATCAAATAATTTTTTAATTTCCGTAGGTGCAGATTCAGCTAGATTTCCTTTTTTGGATAACCATCCCAGATTAAAACAAGCTTTTCTTGTGCGATTATCATGAGCCATACCATGCTCGATAATGGTTTTAAGACTTAATTCTTTATTAATTCTGGTTCGTCTAAATCTAGGGAATGGCTTATTAGTAATGTCATTCAATAAAAAGGCTTCATGGGTACAAAGAAAAGCTGACTTCAAATTATCTAAGACATTATCAGGTTGTAATTTGCCATTAAGTTTTGTAGTGTTCTGACGTTTAATATAGGAAAGCACGTCTGTTACAAGCATTTTTTCAATAGAAGCAAAATATTGGCTTTTTACTACTAATTGCCTATTGATGTTTTTAAGTGCTTCGACTGTATTTCTATTATTTAACAGATTTGAAACGACTTCTTGTTTATATTCCAAAGTGTTTCTGCTATATGTTGGTTTAATTAAAAACCTAGCTAATAACAGTACTTCTTCCTTTGAGGTTCCTTCTAGAGTGGCTACAGAAGCCTCTTGTTGAACTGCTTTTAAATATCCCCGAGCAAAATTTTGTTTATGGTCCACGCACTCATAAGTTACAAGTTTTTTGGCAGACATAGCCTCTACTAATGATTGATCACCTGTAACGCCTACCATATCAGTAGCGATAAGAGGTAACACTTGCATTGAAGAAAAGGGCATTGATTTTGAATAAAGTACACGATATTCCTTGGGCTGTGCGCCGGAAGAATTAATTTCATGAATAATGTGTTCGCCTGTTCCCTCATCCATATTAATAAACGAAATTTTAGTATATCCCTTTTTTATCAATTCTTCTTTTAACCTAACCAGAGCTTCTATTTTACTTTCAGAACACTCTCCTATGCAAAGCACGTCTTGAGATTTAGTATAATTTCCCGCCAACATGAGATGTTCTTGTAAGAAAAACTCTACCGGGGTATATTTCGCACCTTGCGTTGTTTTCGCTTTATACTGGTAAGGTTTATAAGGTATGTGGTTGGTATAAAAAGTGGGATAATAATTTCTATCATGGCTGTATTGATAGGTAAACTCGCGTTGCTCTCGGTGGGTTAGATAGGATTTAAAGTCTTTACCCAGATATAATTGTAATTTAGGATCTAATTGTTCAAAAGCATTTTTCAAAACCTCAACATTAACAACTTCTCCTGCGGAGGCAGCCAACAAAGTAGGACTTGGTATGACGCCTACATCACCACGTTCTTTATCAAACCCGCCTAAAATCTTTAGTACTGCATTAGGACCGACATGGTTATCATATTCTGGCATCACAATTAGAGGCGGTTTTTCTGTTTTGAATATAAGGTCTTTTTTCCAATCAAAATGAGAATAGCCAGCCTCTATACAGCAATTAATGGTATGATTTTCCTCTTTAAAATCGGCAAAATTTTTAACTTGTACATTTGGATTAATAAATTTTACAAAATGATTGGTTATGTTTTGGTTTTCATCATCATTAACTACAATTATGACGGCTTCATCTTTTAATTCTTCTAATGTTGTCGATTCAATAAATTTTTGTATAAAATCAGCAATTTTTACTGTTTGGACAAGGTCTCCGCTTCCATCGTAACATTTCCTGGTAAACAAACAAATAGCCATCAACGAAACCCTTAACAACCAAAATATGCATAATTATACCATAATGAATTAATTTAAATCAATTCAAAGGATAAATATAGCTTTTAGCTCTTTGCACAGGACAAAAATCATGACTTCATCTCCATTGTCGGATAAAAATCAAATAACAAGGTTAAAGCATGTTTAAACTGACTTGGTTTTTTACATGGATTATAAGAAGTTCGCGGATAAAATCAAAGCCATAGCGAAAGAAGCTATTTTGAGGGCGGTTACTCTGTCGATGCCGCTTGATTCTAATAGGCTTTTTAGAGGCTTTCCATTCACCGGCTTTATGTGCCCAACACACTCCAATAGCGAGTACAGCCATGAGCTTTTCAACACGCGCAAGGGTGGTCATATGGGTTTCTTCGAAGCGAAAGCCGCGACTTTTTAAAGCGGAAAACAGACATTCAACCTCCCACCGTCTTAAGTAGATTGGAATGGCATTTTTAGGATGTTGGTTTGTTGCAACAATCATAAGTTCCCCTTTCTCTGAGCGGGAACCGGCCAGAAAAACGGGTTGACCGAATACTTCTACAGCCATGTTAAAGACTTTATGCTGTTTGGGGTTTAAATCGTTAAAAATCGTTTTAGCGGTGAATAATTTTTTCTTATTGATGTGGGTTAGCGAACCCTCTTTAATCCTGATATAAAAAGGGATTTTCTTTTTGTTTAACCACTTAAATAAACCACCACTGCCAAATTCACGGTCGCCTAACAACCCCGCTATCGCAGACTTTCCAAAACAGCTTATAAAGCGATTGATTAACGCTTTTTGCTCTTTGATATTCGAACTACCCGCTTTGGCAAGACACGTCCAGAATAAGGAAATCGCAATCCCTTCATAAGCCACCCCCAGCATAAAAATAATAATCTTTTGCCTCCCCCAATACCAATTGGTTCTATCGATAGTGAGGTAAATTTTTTGGCTATCAGAAAAAAATAATTTAAAGATTAGTCGGGCAATAAGCGTATAATCCAGGTTAAATTGGCCGAAAAAGCGTTGCAGCCTTTTATAGCGTGATTCTTTTTCTGCCTTAGAACAAAAAGCCACCGCTATTTCACTCAGATTCACCGTGCGAACGACAAATAACGCAACTAACATTCGGACAAAACAATCAAGTCTTGCCTTGTTCCAAACCAAATTTTCACCTAAAATTCGCTTTAACTCGTTGATTTTACCCATATAACCCTCTTTTTAGACGGAAAGGATTATATAAAAACAGTTTAAAATCAGCGAGTTATTTCTTGATTATTCCCCATTTCCAAAAAAATTGTCCGGCACAAAGGCTTTTAGCTTTAATCATATCCCGCTTTAATTTTACCTTAAGAAATGAATGTTATCATTATGTGAGTTGAGCAATTACAGGAAAACAGATGTATAATATTCCTTTTCGTGTTTTAATTAAAGGCGATGCGAAGGCCGGTAAAAGCCAATTATCAAATCGCTTAATGGGCATGAGGTTTTCATTCGAGCACGATCCAACAATTGCTGTTGATTTACATTCCTTCAGGATTGAAAATAAAATAATTGATCTAAGGGATATGACTGGTGATAAACAATTTAAACATTTTTATGACTATTTTGAAAAAAATGCTCATTTAATTTTATATTGCATTGATGCCTCCCAAAAAACACTGGAAAATAACCTATCTTCTTATAAAACAGAAATTGAAGAAATAAGGTCAAAGCATCCCCATTCTTCATTGATATTAGTCAAAACCAAGGTGGATGAACAACAATCTGATAACATTCCATTAATACAAAAATTTGCACAAGAGAATAATCTTCCCTGTATAGATACTTCGGCAAAAGAAAACACTGGTACTGATGAAATAAAAACGGTTATTAAACGTGACATCAATAAAAACGCCCTCGCGGAGAAAGCAGAATTTGAATCAATAATCTGTCAACTTATAAACAATATTGAAGCAGGATGCAATCGAAAAACATCCGGTAAAGGTTCCAATAAAGTGATTGCGCTTAAGAATAAATTAGCTGCTCTATCCTCAAGTAACACTTTTGATAACGATTCGGAAATTCAAAGTGTTAAAGCCATATGCAAACAACCGCGCCACTTCTGGAATTTTTTCACTACACCAAATAGTGTTAACGAATTTGAAGAATTATTAGAGCTCTCAGCTAGAGCAAAGGCGAATTCATAGGCAATAAGTGTAACGGCCCGCTTTTGCCCCGTTTCTGTAATTTAATCCAAAATTCGATAGCAAGCCTTATAGCATTTGCCGAAGAAAGCTTGTATATGCTTGCGGCAATTATATAACGATAATGCCGCTGCATTTAGTCCATTCATGAACCCTTTGAAAATAGATTACCAAGTGATCCAACAGCAACCGCAGCAATTGCAATTAATGCGCTTGGGAGCTCTTTTCCAAAATAAGCTAGAACTAAAGAACCGATAACAATTACTAAAGTAGTTAGGCCAAGAAACCATGCCACTGTTAAATAAAACATTTTATTTTGTTCTGTAAGCTGCATAGTTGTTGGCTTATGCTCTAATGCTGGTACCTCATCATCGGAATTGCCCCAATCTAATTCCGTTTCCTTTTCTTTTGGCATAAATATTCTCTAAATTATTTTGATTGGAGGCCAGGAATAACCAATCGCTCTGTTTTTCCATCTTTTGTAAGAACAAAAATTTCCTCGCCCCTTTCGATATAATCAGAAAGAGAAGAAGTAATCGATAACGCGGCACTTACAGCATCTGCTTTGCTTCTTGAATGCAAGCGATTTTTAATTTTTTCAGTATTTGAAATGTCTCGATCAGTCAAATTCATTGAGACCTTTGTTAGAGCAACCATAAATAATCATCCTCTAGAATTATCAAATATATATAAAGTATATACAATATATGGTTTTTTTCCACAAAATAATACAATTATTTATACGAGGTTATTAAAATTTTTGTTATCTATTATTAATTTTTCTAGTACCCACCTAAAACAAGAATTTTTTTAACCAATACTTCCTTGATTAACTCACTGCTTGTATTTTATTGTTTGCATATTCTCGCTTCCAATTATTACTTTTAAGTTAGCTTGCTAAATAGCGGTATAAAGTTGGTCTTGAAACTTTTAGTACCTTGCAAATGTCGTCGATGGACATCGATTTATCATGATGCATCTTTTTAGCTGCTTCAATTTTAGATGACTCGACTTTAGGCCCACCTTTCCTACCTCGGGCACGAGCCGCACTAAGCCCCGCTTGAGCGCGCTCTTGTATAAGCCGTCGCTCAAATTGAGCCATAGATGAAAAAATATTAAAAATTAATCGCCGGATGCAGTGGTGGTATCAATAGCCCCATCGCATAGGGAACGGAATCCAACTCCTTTTTCCCTAAGCATTTCAATTAATGAGACCAAGTGGCTCATTGAACGCCCTAAACTATCTAAGCGCCAGACTACTAATACATCGCCAGCCACTAATTTTTCCAAACATTGATCTAACCCTGGGCGTTCTTTAGCACCAGATACTTTATCTTTGTAAATGTCATTTTTTAAACATCCAGCTTGAATCAAGGCATCAATTTGCAAGTTCAAATTTTGATCGTCAGTGCTCACTCGAGCATACCCAAATAATTTTCCCATGTATTTCTCAATAAATAGGTTTTTAAATGACTTTTTAATGTTTTGATAATGATATAAGTATTTAATAATTTGAACAAGCGATGAACAAGAGTATTTATAAGGGTTGTCTTGAATTTTTATTTTCGATAAAGCGGTGTCTCAACAAACGGTGGTTTTTTAATAATCGAAAGCCTTATGAGTTGAAAATCCTCCTAGTGACTTCTTAACTAAGATTTTAATACGTTTGCGTTGGCAAATTTGGGTTGGTTATATCTTTATCACTAAATATAGACAACATATTTGTTTAATAATACATAAATTCTTTCATTCAGAAAAAATTATATTTATTGAAACGAGTAGGTATTATCGGTTAACACCTAAATCAGAAGAATAGCTGTTTATTTATTACCCTAATACATCAATTTATGAAATAATTCCCATCTTAGGACATAACTTTAAAGTTATGCGGCATCCTTTGTGGAGATGATAAAATGCAAGAAACCATTTTTGTAAAAGTTGCAAAAAAAATTCTTAACCAAATCTTTAGAAAATCATTTGTTAAGAAGATATTTTTTGAGCTTTCACAATTGCCTGATCTAGTTGATGATAAAACAGTATGCAAATCACTAAAACATCTTGTTGAGCAGTATATCGGGTGTAATGGCAAATCATTAGTACAGCATATTTATGACAAATTAGAAGAGTTGCAGTTGTTAAATACTCTTGATATCGATGAGCCTATTAATAAATTTCAGTATCATATGGCGTGTTATTTCACCAAACAGGTAGTTGATGAGTTATCCCCAAGCAGAGCGAATCACCTTGGTTATTCAGCAAACCAGCTAGATCATACTTTTAATCAGAAGAGAAAAGAACTTATCCTTCAAGCTTTGAAGGACTGTTCACAGGCCCTAGAAACATTAGATAAAAATCATAGTAATTATTTTGATTCTCAATGCCAGCTAGTGATAGAGCATATTGAAAAGTTAAACAAAAAATATAGTGAAATGTTCCTACGGCCTTATATGCCAGTTACCTCTAATGGTATTTTTACAGTTAAGGATTTACGCATAAGTCGTCCTGAGATTAAGAGTAGTTCTTTTGAGAGTTATTTGCTTGAGGCAAAAAAAGAAATTAGAGCAAAACTAGAAAATACAACTTTAACAGCTCCCCAAGTTAATAACCAATATAGCATGAATTAACTAAACTTAGGATTGTTTTTACCTGGATTAAAATTTGTCACAAATACATTATTATGCCCTTTATAATTGTTAATTAACCAATTTTCCATATAGTATTCTTAGACCTACTACTATGGGTTTCTGCTTTCTCTAAATAAGTCTGGTTAGTGGGTTAACCAGGCTTAATCGTAGGATTTTCCGTCAGGGCGCGAGTTCCGTAAGCGGTTAATTAACCGCTTACAATGTTCCCTTTTGATGAATAACAATCAAAACGAACGGTTTTCCCTGGTATGCTGGAAGTAGGCGGCATTAATGGCGGCAAGTGCTGGGGCCACTTCACTACCACTTTTTTTGCCCTGGTTATTGCCAATTCAAGCACCTCCAGGGCATCCCTGTCTTCCCCGATTAATGTTTGCATCACTTGTAAATCCTTTTTTACCAGAGCTGACTTTTGCCGGGTTGGGTGCATAGGGTCGAAATAAATCAGATCAGGATAATCGCTGGCGGAAAGACTGTTCAGATAATTGCGTGCGTCTTGTGCAATCAATTTAAGCTGCAAAGCCTGTCTGGAAAGTTCATCCTGTCTGGCAAGCGCGTCTTCAAGCAACGCGGCCATAACCGGGTTGCGTTCTATCAACACGACATTGGCGCCAAAACTCGCCAGAACTGCCGCATCTCTGCCCCAACCAGCGGTGACATCAATAATACGCATCCCGGGCATTGGTTTACACGCTTTGACAAGGCCCTGCTTTTTACCGGCATCATGCCTTTTTTGCCAGGTATTTTGGCTAAAATCAGCATACATTGCAGTAAAAGGCTTAACATCAAGAACAAGTTTGTCGGCAGTGACCACCAGACGGTTATCGCAAGTGTTATCCAATGCCAGATCCAATTTTAAGGCAAGTTGCTGCGCTTTTTCCCGGCATTCTTCATTCTGATAACCGATGGTGAGTGCTAGCATGGTTCAGCCAGCAGAGAATCAACCCACTCGGCAAGTGAACGAAAAACGGGCACATCCTGATGTTTAAGCAGCGCAACCCGATCTGTCATGGGAGATAAAACCAAAATTGGGCTAGCGCCGGCTGCTTGAGCTGCCTCGATATCAGATACCCGATCCCCCACAAAGTAAACATCGGTCAGATCGGCCCGACCAAATCGCTTTGCGAGAGCCATTAACATGCCAGGCGCCGGTTTTCGGCAACCGCAACCTGTCTCGGGAAGGTGAGGGCAAAACTCGATTGCATCAATCCTCCCGCCTGCCTGCTCAACCAGATTAATTAATTTGTTATGGATAGCAGCCAGTTCATCTGCGGTATACAACCCGCGGGTAATACCTGACTGGTTAGTCGCCACGCCAATGACATAACCCGCCTGAGTCAGGCGGGCAATCGCTGCTATACTGCCGGGGAGGACAATAAATTCATCCACTGATTTAATATAGTGTAATGAATCCTGATTAATCACCCCATCCCGGTCTAATAATATAACTTTTTTCATGGGTTTAATTGAAGCACAGAAATATCAGCCACACCTTGCAGCGCTTCTTTCAAGCGTAATAATAAAGCAAGGCGATTATTTTTTATTGCCTCATTGTCAACCATTACCATCACATTGTCAAAAAAAGCATCCACTGCATTACGCAAGCTGGCAAGCTCAGTTAGAATTGCGGTGTAATTGCCGCTGTTATAAAGCGGTTTAATTGCTTCTTCAGTTGCCGCCAGCTTGGCAAACAAATCCTTTTCAGCCTGCTCAGTAAGCAAATCTTCCCGGACTGCCTGCTGCCCTGCTTTATTATTTTGCAACAGATTATTTACCCGTTTACAAGCGGCAGACAGTGCGCCAGCCTCGGGCAAAGCGACAAAATGAACCAAAGCTTTCAGACGATTATCAAAATCATACAACCAGTCTGGTTGACGAGCCTTCACCGCCTGAACAAAATCCTGGCTTACATCCTGCGCCTGATAATAGGACAATAAGCGCTCCATAATAAACGGATGTAAATCAGACAATACAGTAGCGGCAGAAAAACCTGAGCCATACCCTTCTACTGCTGCAATAATCAATTGCGACAAATCAAGCTCTACTTTACAACCAATTAATAACCGCACTACCGCCAGAGCATGCCGGCGCAATTTGAATGGATCTTTAACGCCAGAAGGCTTTTGGCCAATAGCGAATATACCCGCCAGGGTATCAAGCCTGTCAGCAAGCGACAGGGCTAATCCCAAATCTGTTTCCGGCAGGCTGTCGCCTGCAAACCGAGGGAGATATTGCTCATTCAGTGCGATTGCAACCGGCTTGGCTTCGCCATCATGATTGGCATAATAATAACCCATCAAGCCCTGCAGCTCAGGAAACTCGCCTACCATACCCGTCATCAGATCGCATTTGCTCAATTCGGCAGCGCGTGCAGCTTGTTGTTTATCAAGATTCAGCTTATCAGCCAAAATCGACATTAAACGCTGGATACGGTTAGATTTATCAAGCAGTGTTCCAAGTTTTACCTGGAATACCACATTGCCAGTCGCTTTAATCTGGCTGGCAAGCGGCGCTTTTTTATCCTGGCGGAAAAAGAAAGCAGCATCGCTTAAACGCGCTCGCATCACCTTTTCATTCCCTGCAATGACCTGTTCGGGATTAGCGCTGCGAATATTTGCAATAGTAATAAATACCGGTAACAATTTACCTGACCGCTGCAAGGCAAAACATTTCTGGTGCGATTGCATGGCGGCAATTAGCGCTTCAGCAGGAACATCAAGAAATTCAGAATCAAAATGAGCAGCTAATGCTTCCGGCCACTCAACAATAGAGGTAACCTCTTCCAGTAAATCATCCGGCATAACTGCCTCTGCCTCATGCTTCGCGGCAGTTTCGTTGATCTGTTTGATGATCTGTTGCTTGCGTTTATCAAAGTCAGCAACAACAAAGGCCTCATAAAGACTGTTTTCATACTGATCCGGATTAGCCAGTTCGATTGCTTGCGGGGCATGGAAACGATGCCCATAAGTCAGACGATCGGTTTTTACACCTAAAATTTCAGTTGCAATAACCTCGGACCCAAAAAGCATGACAACCCAATGCACTGGCCGTGCAAATTCGGCATCACCGTCTCCCCACCGCATGGGTTTGGCAATGGGCAGATTACGGATGGCTTCCCGAAGCAAATCGGGCAGCAAATCATGGGTTTTCGCGCCGCTGGTTTCGGCCTCATATACCAACCATTCCCCTTTATCCGTACTAACCACGGTTAACTCATCAAGCGCCACACCGCAGGAACGGGCAAAGCCCTGTAATGCCTGGGTGGGGTTTCCGTCAGCGTCATACGCTGCATTTTTGGCGGGACCTCGCCTTAATTGACGCTGGCTTGGCTGTTCTGTTTGCAATCCCTTTATTAATACAGTCAGGCGGCGCGGCGTCGCAAATGATTTTACTTCAGTGTAATTAATCTGCGCTTTGGCTAACGCATTGGTCAGGTTAACAGTTAATGCGTCTGCCAATGGCCGTACTGCGCCGGAAGGAAGTTCTTCACAACCTAATTCAAATAAAAAATCATTAACCATTATTTACACCTTTAGCATAGGAAAACCAAGCGCATCACGAGCATCATAATAGGCTTGCGCCATAGCTCTGGACAGTTGCCGCACTCGCAGGATATAACGTTGTCGTTCAGTCACCGAAATCGCTCTTCTTGCATCCAGCAAATTAAATGCGTGCGATGCTTTCATGACCATTTCATAAGCGGGCAGCGGCAAATTCATAGCAACCAGACGTTCAGCTTCTTTTTCGTAATGATCAAACTGCTGGAATAAGGCCTCAACATTAGCATGTTCAAAATTATAGGCAGACATTTCCACTTCATTTTGATGGAATACATCGCCGTAAGTCACAACACCATTCGGAGTATTGCTCCAGGGTAAGTCGAATATATTATCAACACCCAGAACATACATGGATATACGCTCAAGACCATAAGTCAGTTCACCGGTAACCGGTTTGCAGGACAAGCCGCCAACCTGTTGAAAATAGGTAAACTGTGATACTTCCATACCGTTTTGCCACACTTCCCAACCAAGCCCCCATGCACCCAGTGTCGGCGATTCCCAGTTGTCTTCAACAAAACGGATATCATCAGTCAGCGGATCAACGCCTAAAGCACGCAGCGAGTCCAAATATTTTTCCTGAATATCAATTGGAGAAGGTTTAAGCACAACCTGAAACTGATAATAATGCTGAACCCGGTTCGGGTTTTCGCCGTAACGTCCATCTGTAGGCCGCCGGCATGGCTGCACATAAGCAGCTGACCATGGCTCAGGTCCAATTGCCCGTAAAAAAGTAGCGGGATGAAATGTGCCTGCACCGACTTCCATATCAAGGGGCTGTAAAATCACACAACCTTGTGCTGCCCAATATTGTTGCAAGGTTAAAATAATATCCTGGAAAGTTGCCGGTTTAGTCATGGTTATCTCATGTTACATCAGGGTAAAGTGTATCGTTTTTTGATCTGCCTTCTTCCGCCCTACGGGCACCTTCTCCCGTCAACGGGAGAAGGAAACTATTGCAGTCTTCCGAATCAGGAAGAGGCCTTTTTGATTAACTCTTTCAGAGAATCAGCACTTGCCGCGCCGGGGATAAATGCAGGTTGAGTACCTGTTTTAAATTGTCCTGCCGGTGTGGAAGCAATAATAAATGCCGGTGTACCCATCAGACGCAATTTCTCAGCCAGCTGACGATTAGCTTCCAGTGCGTCAGTCACAGCCTGGCTGTTCATGTCCGCTTTGAATTTGGTCATATCAAGACCAATTGACTTGGCTACATCATCAATGATTTGATCATTCAAGCGTTTGTCCTGTTTGAGCAGCGCTTCGTGCATAGCCAGATATTTACCTTGCATTGCAGCGGCTAAAGCAGCGCGTGAAGCAGTTTCCGAACTTTTACCAAAAATAGGGAATTCTTTATAAATGATACGCAGATTATTATCCTGCTTGGCAAGATCGCCAAGAACGGGCGCCATTTTTTTACAGTGTATGCATTGATAATCAAAAAACTCTACCAGTGTTACATTACCTTTTGGATTACCAACAACGGTCATTTTATCAGTAAACAATTGATCGGCATTAGCGCTAATTGCTGATTTTGCCTGCTCCTGCATAGTCTGCTGTTGTTTTTGTTGTAGAGCTTGCGATGCTTCAATCAATACTTCAGGATTATTTACCAAATAATCGTGCACAACTTTCTCAACCGCTTTTTTCTGAGCGTCAGACATTGTGCTATTGTCAGCCATTACAGCCGGCGCCATTGCCATTGCAAGCGCGCTTGCAGCGAATATACCAGTAACTTTCACAAATTTCCCCTTTGATAGTAGTTATCACACACCGAACCGTAGCACCAGCGCAGGCTAAATTCAAGTAGCATACTTAATAAACTTTAAAATGGCGCACAATCCTCTATAGTGGTTAAATTTGCATACGCCAGTACCAGCCACTTCGGCCCTTCATGATCAAATTTCACCTGCACCCGGGTATGCGCCCCACTGCCCTCTACGGCCAATACAACACCATGACCGAATTTGGCATGACTCACGCTCTGTCCAAGTTTCAATCCCGCATCTTTAGCAGCCGCCTCAGGCAGTGATTGCCTTGAGGCCAGCGGTTGATACCTCGCTTTTACTCTGATTTCCTCCAACAATTCCTGGGGTATTTCATTCAGAAAACGCGAAGGACGGTGATATTCTTCCCGGCCGTATTGCCGCCGGACTTCCGCATAAGAAAGAATCAGCTTTTCCATTGCCCGGGTCATACCCACGTAACACAGCCTGCGTTCTTCTTCCAGACGGCCTGGCTCTTCAATTGACTGCTTACCCGGGAATACTCCCTCCTCCATTCCGACCAGAAACACATGCGGGAACTCCAGCCCTTTCGCAGCATGAAGGGTCATCAAGTGAACATAACGCTCGTGTTCCCCCGCTTGCATTTCCCCAGCTTCAAGCGATGCATGAGCCAGGAATGCAGCCATTAACGGCAATGATTCCTCTTCATCCTGTTCATAACGGAATTGTTTGGCCGCATTCACTAACTCCTGCAGGTTATCCAGCCGGGATTCTGATTTATCGCCTTTGATTTTGGCAAAGTGTTCGTATAAACCGCTGCTTTTAATCACTTCAGCAATCTGTTCATCCAGGTCAAGACCTTCTGTTTTATGTTGCAGCTGCTGGACAAGGGTTATAAATTTGGCTAACGCACCGGCAGCACGTTGCGGTAAGTCATTGGATTGCAGAATGAGATTAGCTGCCTGCCAGAGCGAGGATTGCTCGCTTTTTGCCAGCTGACGTACATCATCCAGCGTTTTTTCACCAATCCCGCGTGTGGGAAAATTCACTACTCGTTCAAAAGCAGTATCATCATGCTCGTTAAGCAGCAAGCGTAAATAAGCCAGTGTATCTTTAATTTCAGCGCGTTCAAAAAAGCGGACGCCGCCATAAATGCGATAAGCAATACCGGCACGCAGCAATGCTTCCTCGATCACACGCGACTGGGCATTGGAGCGATATAAAACCGCCATTTCATCGGCGCTGCGCCCTTCATTAATCGCCATGGCAATGCGTTCGCAGATAAACCGGGCCTCATCGATTTCATTAAAGGCACTGTACAAGACGATTTTTTCACCGGTTTTACCAGCTGTCCATAATTCCTTGCCCATGCGCGAATTATTATTGCTGATTAATTGATTTGCCGCGTCCAGGATGGTTGATGTCGAGCGGTAATTCTGTTCGAGACGAATAATATGCGTATCCTGAAAATCACGGGAAAACTGCTGGATATTTTCCACTTTCGCACCTCGCCAGCCATAAATTGACTGGTCATCATCGCCTACCGCCATAACAGCAGCCTGCGAACCGGCAAGCAGACGGATCCAGGCATACTGGATAGTATTAGTATCCTGAAACTCATCAACCAGAATGGCATGGAAACGGCGCTGATAATGAGCCAGCAATTCCGGGTTATCTCTTAATAATTCATGAGTACGCAGCAGCAATTCAGCAAAATCAATTACCCCGGCGGTCTGGCAGGCCTGTTCATAGGCTTTATAGATTTGCAACAGCGTTCTGGTATGACTGTATTGCGATACCACTACATGTTGAGGTCTGATGCCTTCATCTTTATTGGCATTAATAAATGATTGCGCCTGTTTAACCGGCCATTGCTCAATATCCAGATTAAGCGAGGTAATAACGCGTTTAATCAATCTGGACTGGTCATCGCTGTCAAGAATATGGAACTGCTCTGGCAAGCGCGCCTCCTGATAGTGCCGACGCAACAGGCGGTGGCATAAACCGTGGAATGTTCCAACCCATAAGCCAATGACCGGCGTTGACAGGAGATTATTCAGCCGCGCTTTCATTTCGCCTGCTGCTTTATTGGTAAATGTTACAGCCAGGATTGCCTGCGGCGGCATATTTAACTCTTCTATTAACCAGGCTATCCGGCTAACGAGTACCTTTGTTTTTCCACTGCCGGCTCCAGCAAGAATCAGTGCATTACCCAAAGGCGCCATCACCGCCTCACGCTGTTTTTCATTTAAGCCATTTAATAAATCTGTAATTGCCATGCCGCCCCCTCCTAAAACAATCCTCGCATTATCCTGAATTTGAAGCCGACTCTCAATTAAAATATCCCAAGTTCTGTGAACGCGATTCTGCTTTACCAATTACAAACAGGCAGGATATGATGAATATAAAAATTTTAAAGGACTAAAATGCATACTCTTTATCCTGCCATCAAGCCTTACAAGACGCACGAGCTTCCGGTCGGCGATCGCCATATTTTATACATCGAAGAAACGGGTAATCCGGATGGTTTGCCTGTCATTGTATTGCATGCAGGTCCCGGGGCTGACAGTGAATGTTATCTTCGGCGCTTTTTCGATCCGCAGATTTATCGTATCGTAATTTTTGATCAGCGCGGTTGCGGACATTCAACGCCGCACGCTGAAATCAGGGAAAATGACACTAATCTGTTACTGGAAGATATTGATACCATCAGAGAATATCTCGGTATCGAGCGTTTTGTCCTGTCAGGGGGCGGTTGGGGGGCATTGTTGGCATTGCTTTACGCCGAACGCTACCCGCAGCAAATACTCTGCTTATTACTGCATCGAATATTTTTAGGGCGGCAAAAAGATATCGCCTGGTTCTACCAAAACGGAGCAAGCCTTGTTTATCCGGATTACTGGCAGGAGTTTGCCAGTATCGTACCGGCAAATCGCCAAAACCATATTCCGCAATACTATGCCGAATGTTTACAGGGCCAGAATGAACTGGCGCGTATGGCGGCCGCTAAAAGCTGGGCATTATGGCAGGCACGATGCAGCAGCTTACAGCCTCATCAAAATGTCATTGATTTGTATAGCGACCCTCATTTTGCATTGGCATTAGCCAAAATTGAATCATGGTACATTAATAATCATTATTTTATTGAGGAAAATCAGGTATTGAATAATTCGAATAAAATCCGTCATATCCCGGCTTACCTGGTTCATGGCCGTTATGACATGATATGCCCTCTCGCCGGCGCTTGGGATTTGCACCAGAGTTTACCTGCTTCGCAATTAATTATAGTGCGCGACGCAGGCCATTCTGATCGTGAAGCAGGCATGATTGATGCTCTGATTACCGCCAGCAATGAAATTGGTAAACATAACCTTGACGCTTGTTAAGGTTTGTAATTTTAGGGTAAAGTTGGTATCACTCTGTTTATAATGGAAAAAGTAAATAAATTATGCGATTAATAGCTGCTGTCACTGCCCTCGCAAGCTCTATGGTGCTTGCTGGTTGTATCGCCAAAGGGACCAACCCGGATGATCCCTATGAGTCAGTCAACCGGAAAATCCACAAATTTAATATGGCTTTTGATGCTACTATGCTCAAACCGCCGGCACGGCTCTATAAAGCGGTTATTCCTGGCCCTGTACGTGCGGGGATTAATAACGCCTATAATAATATTAATATGATCCCGACTGTCGGCAACGATCTGCTGCAGGGCGAGTGGAGCTATGCGATTAAAGATACCTGGCGCTTTCTGGTCAATTCAACATTTGGCGTCGCCGGCTTTTTTGATGTAGCCGACCAGCGTTTCAGCCTTCCGCCGCATAGCAATGACTTGGGACTTACTTTTGCCAAATGGGGCGATAAAAAATCACCTTATATCGTTCTGCCGTTCCTTGGGCCAAGCACCATTCGCGACGGAATGGGTAACATGTTTGAATATTCAATCATGACCCCTTATCCATACCTTAAGAGCGATGCATTAATATACGGCTTGTTAGGATTACGTTATGTTGATCTGCGCTCGCAACTGTTTGATACCGAACGCCTTATGGATGAAGCGCTTGATCCTTACGCCTTTGTGCGTGACGCCTATTTACAGCATCGTAATTACCTGATTAATGGCGACGCGGTTGATTCCCTTTACGTAGAAGACGATAATAGCGTCAACAGCAGCGATTATGTTGATGATGTCGCTGAACCAGCGGTTACGAAAAAGGGGTAATCAGTTTTAAGATGTTGCATGTTGTATTGTATCAACCGGAAATTCCGCCTAACACCGGAAATATCATTCGTCTGTGCGCTAACAGCGGCGCACAGCTTCATTTAATCCACCCTTTGGGTTTCGCCCTCGATGACAAACGGATGCGCCGTGCGGGTCTGGACTACCATGAATGGGCAAGTGTCGTGCATTACGATAATGAAGCAAACTTCATTGACCAGAACAAAGAACGGCGTATTTTCGCCTGCACCACCAAAACCGATCAGAACTACCATCATGTCAGCTATCAGGATGAAGACATGCTTCTGTTTGGCCCCGAGACACGCGGTTTGCCGGTGCATATGCGTGAGCCCTATTCATCGATTCGAATTCCAATGCGGCCGGATAGCAGAAGCCTGAATCTATCGAATTCAGTTGCGATTATTTTATTTGAAGCATTGAGGCAATTGGAATTTACCGGTAATAAATAAGGAATGTTGGGCTTTACAGCCCAACCTTAATAAAAAAATTGCTCTGTGCAAAATCAAAGTGGAACAGAGAAAAAATACTAAAAGATTGATTAAAGTGATCTAACAATATACAATCCGTGATATGAGTTTCTAAGACAAGTTAGTTTATCATGCCACAATTCTTCCCTTTTCATGATGCAATCCGCTGCATGGAGTCCAATAATCTGGACAAATTTAAAGAGTTATTTAGCGCCATTGGCGACCAATCTCCTGGTAGAGAAACTGTGGAGCATTTGCTGAGGACCGCATGTAATGATTCCCTTCCAAAATGGGAATTTATTGAATACATTTGTTTTCTAACCTCAGAAAACAAGCCTGAACAACTTACCATTGATATGGTGCTTAAACGAGCAGCGGCATATAGTCAATGGGAGCTGGTTAAAAAGATTTGTTTAATGGGTGGCGACAATAAACCTAGTCAGACAGCTATTGATGTGGCAGCATTTCACGCTCATGAACAGGATCAACTTACTGCATTTAAAGCAATATGTGAACAAAGTATAACCAAACCAAGTCAAAAACAACTTGAAGACATTGTAGATGCCGCCATTGCAGCTTGGCCTATAAAATGGGAATTTATTGAATACATTTGTTTTTTAACCTCAGCAAATAAGCCTGGACAACCTGCCATTGACAAGACGCTTAAAAACGCTGCGGTACACAGCAAATGGGAACTGGTTAAAAAAATTCTCAAGATAGAAAACGACAATAAACCCAGTCAGACAGCTATTGATGTGGCAGCATCTCACGCTCATGAACAGGATCAACTTACTGCATTTAAAACAATATGCGAACACAGTATATCCAAACCAAGTCAAAAACAACTTGAAGACATTGTAGATGCCGCCATTGCGGCTTGGCCTGTAAAATGGGAATTTATTGAATACATTTGTTTTTTAACCTCAGCAAACAAGCCTGGGCAACCTGCCATTGATAAGGCGCTTAAAAACGCTGCGGTACACAGCAAATGGGAACTAGTTAAAAAAATTCTCAAGATAGAAAGCGACAATAAACCCAGTCAGACAGCTATTGATGTGGCAGCATCTCACGCTCATGAACAGGATCAACTTACTGCATTTAAAACAATATGCGAACACAGTATAACCAAACCAAGTCAAAAACAACTTGAAGACATTTTAGGTGCTGCTTTTCAAGCGTACCCTGTAAAATGGGAATTTATTGAATACATTTGTTTTTTAACCTCAGAAAACAAGCCTGGACAACCTGCCATTGATAAGGCGCTTAAAAACGCTGCGGTACACAGCAAATGGGAACTGGTTAAAAAAATTCTCAAGATAGAAAGCGACAATAAACCCAGTCAGACAGCTATTGATGTGGCAGCATTTCACGCTCATGAACAGGATCAATTTGCTGAATTTAAAGAAATATGTGAACAAAGTATAACTAAACCAAGCCAAAAACAACTTGAATACATTTTAGGTGCTGCTTTTCAAGCGTACCCTGTAAAATGGGAATTTATTGAATACATTTGTTTTTTAACCTCAGAAAACAAGCCTGGACAACCTATCATTGATAAGGCGCTTAACAACGCAACAGTATACACTAAATGGGAACTGGTTAAAAAAATACTCAAGATAGAAAGCGACAATAAACCTGGTCAAGCCGCTATTGAAGTTGTGTTAGGACAAGCTGCAAGTGCCGGACAATTAGAATTAGTTCAAGATATTTGCACCTTACCTCTGGAGCGTTGCCCCCGGGCTGAAGCAATTCAGAGTGCCTTTCTGGCTGCTGCCAATTCAAAGAATACGGGCATTTTGGCTTTCTTTATGGAAATAGAAACCGAAACCAGGCCTACCTCCGAAACCATTACCAAAGCATTTATAGATGCCGCGGCTGCAAATAATAATTTGGTTGTCCAATATTTTTGTGAATTAGCCACACCTAATCGACCTGATACAGCGTTAATTGAAATGGCATTCGATACTGCTGCAAGTAAAGGGCATTTAGATGTTATTAAATTTTTATTAGGAGAAACAAACCCGGTTCGGCCTGAAAAAAAATGTGTCGATGCTGGTTTTAATCGAGCTATATCTCAAGGCTATGTCCAATTGGCGCACTACTTTATTTTTCTTGATGAGTCCTGTTTTGAATCGAAACAACAAGCTATGGAAGCAGGATTTTTAACAGCAATCGAGGCCCCTAATGGATTGGGAGTACTTAAATTTTTAGTATCAGCTCATAAAAAAACAACTATTTTTGACGAAAAATTCTTGCGTGATGCCTATCAAAAAGCGGTTCAATTAAAAAGCCACTCAATATGTCGGTTCTTTGAACAGGAAAAGTTATTCCCTATAGAAAAACCTATTGCTCAAGCAGAGAAACCTACTGTTTCTGCTATACCAACACGGCCGCAAGAAATACAAAAAAACGTGCCTGATGCCGGGTTAACTCCAAAAGTAACAGCCAATGGACTAAGAGAGGCGGTTTCACAAAATAATCTCTCATTAGTCAAACACTATTGCGCAATGATCGTGGATAACAAGCTGACTATAAGAGATATTAATGAAGCGCTTAAGTCTGCTAATAATAAGCACATTAAACAATCGCTGGCGACAGCGAAAGCGATTCTGCAGTTACATAAGGATATTGCCGTATTCAGATCTCATGGAGAAAATTTAAAGCAAGAAAAAGCGAGTGAAAGCCATGGAATGAGAACCACAGATCTTGCGGATCAGCTTAAAACCCATGCGGATAATTATGCTGTTGCCTATTTTAATGGTCGCAGTACCAAGACTCAAGAAAAAGCTTTTTCAACTGCCTTGAAAAAAGGATTTTGCGACATGAACGATCACCGTATGCCGGGAAGAATGCTGTTCTTAAACATTGCAGCTGCCGCAACAGTGATAATACCGCTGATTCATTATATATTTACCGGGAACTTTTTATTCCTGAATACTAAACGGCAAAACCAGATTCAAACTATAATGGATGATTTGAATGTATTAACCAGGTAACGTCCCTAAAATTATTTTTTGTTTATTTAAAGCACAGATTTTTAAATTTATCTCGATCTACCCCCTCTCCCGCGAAAGGAATTTGAATAATTTACTGATGATCCTTCGCGGGAGAGGGATGTCACGAATGGTAATAGATGATGCGCTTTGGACAAATTTAAAAGAATTATTACCAAAGCCTAAAGGGAGGCATGGGACAGATGATCGCTTATTTTTGGAAGCTGTTTGCTGGATCCTTCGAACAGGGGCTGCCTGGCGTGACTTACCATTAGACTATGGCACAGTATCGATTTGTCCACTTCCCTCTCCCGCGAATAACCATCAGTATATTATTCAAATTCCTTTCGCGGGAGAGGGGGCAGATACGGGTAAATTTAAAAATCTGTGCTTTAAATAAGCAAAAAATAACTTTAGGGACATTACTTAATATTTACAAACTCTTTTGATTATCCACCCTCCTAACACCAAAGTAGACGCTATCCCCAGAAAGACGCCATAATTTTCCCAGCTCGGTCCGACCAACATTAAAACGTCAGGGGAATGAAAAATTGAGAATGGAATAGCCAGCAATACATCGAGCAGTGCGGAACCGGCGAGTAAACCACAGGCGATTAATGTTCCAGTTTGAGTGCGTTGTTTTGCCTCGTCACCGCTATAACCCGATTTGGCCAATCTTTTTCGTGCCAGCAAGGCAATCATGCCGCCGATAAAAAGCGGTACTGATGAGGAAATCGGTAAATACATCCCAATCGCTATACCCAGGATCGATAATCTGATGAAACGTTCCAGACGGAATATTTTGTTAACTGCAATAACAACTAAAATGACGCTTGCACCGATAAACATCACTGACCAGGGTAAAGCATGGCGAAATACCGCCTCTGTCACCGCGGCCATCAATGCGGCGACTGGCGCTGGTAAAGATTGCCCTGCATCCATACCTTCGTGCGGCATGACACCCGCAATGCCATAGACATCAAAAAGCAACTGCATCACCGGTGGAATAACCAGGGCTGACACGATAACACCGAGCAAAAGCATCAACTGCTGTCGCCAGGGCGTTGCGCCGACTAGCTGCCCTACTTTTAAATCCTGGCTATTATCGTTAGCAATTGCTGCGATTCCAGTTAAAATCGATCCAATAATAATGGTTACGGCTTCTGCAGCCTGCATCTGCCCCGCATCAAGCGGGGTGGGTATAAAGCAGTTAATCGCAACCAGCAGCAACCAGGCAGCAATTAACATCCCGGCAATCACCACCGAACTGCCAGGACTTGCAGTCACGCCGACCATCCCGGAAAAATATGCGGTAATCACTGAAAACAGAAATCCAACTACGATTAAGTAAGTGATAGCTCCTAAAATCAGTACAGGAGTCTGGGCGCCAGTAAAGCCAATATACGCCAGAGGAAATAAATGCCGGAACATGACAAAAAGAATGACTGCAACTACAGCTGTGCCCAGTAAAATAAAGGGAAGAGGAATATCCCTGTCAGTTCTTGCAAGTTCATTTTGCTGATATTTTTTCAGCGAAAAACCGCGTAATGATGACTGGATACTTTTAATTAACGGCCTGACTAATTTTAGAAATGTCCAGACCCCGGCAAACAACATAGCGCCAATGCCAAGATAGCGCATTTCGCCATTCCATAAAAATACCGCAGCTTTGGCAGGAGGATATTGATGAATAAACTCAGGGAAAAACTGACTTGCAATCGGCATGGCAATCAGCCAGGAAATAATTGCGCCCAGAAAAATACTGACCGCCATTTCATACCCAACCAGATAACCTGCCCCCAGCATGGTCGGCGAAAAACCTGCGCCAAAGCCAAATAAGGAACGGTTAGCGACAAACCAGAAGTTCCAACTGCTGGCAACGACTTTGAATCCAGTTTGCAGTAACTCAATCAAACCGCCAATCAAGCCGCCCAATACAATTTCTTTAACGCCTCCGCGCTCTGATGACGTTTTCAGTACCTCGGCAATGGCACGGCCCTCTGGAAACTTCAACGATTGATCATGAACAAGCACCCGTCTTAAGGGAATGGAAAATAAAACACCCAGCACGCCGCCACAGGCTGCAATCAAGAAATTGACCCAATAATCAAAATGATGCCAATATTGAATAATAATTAATGCTGGAATGGTATACACAATACCGCCAGCTACTGCCTCGCCGGCAGAGGCTGCAGTCTGCACCGCATTATTTTCCAGAATGGAAGAGTTTTTGAAAAAACGCAGTACTCCCATAGAAATAATGGCCGCAGGAATTGAGGCCGAAGTCAAAATACCCAGCTTTAAGGCAAGGTAAGCATTTGACATGGCCAATATGACCGTGAGAATAACAGCAAGAATAATACTGCGCACAGTCAATTCAATAATACCCTGCTTTCGTGTGCTACCCGACTCCAGACTTGCCATTAATTACCCCAAACCAAATTACTTACCCGCTCCTGCAACATGTCTTTTAATACTGCGTAAGGCACAGTAACCGTTTGCGGACCATATACATAAGCCGCAACCTGGTAAGTATCAAATACAATCACCAGACCTGATTGACTGAAATACCAGTTTTTATAATTTTCGATCTTCGGCTCTGTCCCCTCGGTTACCCATTTGGGATCGAAATCTTTATTTTCCAGAAATTTATTACGGCTGATTTCTGCAAGCTTCGCCAGATAACCGCTGTTGGGTTTAAACAATTGATCAAGGCCGACTTCCTTACCATCAATAAAATTCAGCGTTTTTATCGTATTATTGGGATGAGCCGCTCCCCGGGCATTGTAAGATATATCAAATTGCAGGCTTAACGCGTGCTGGTTTTGAAATTGCTGCTGGAAGTTAATATACAAACCGTTTTTGCCTGGTACATCAGCCGGCAAATCATCCACCACACTATCATTAACTGCTTTTTTCTGTGCGCTATCAACCAGTTTCTTGATTGTTTGATCAACTGGCTTGTTAAAACCCTGAGGGTATTTGATATCCAGAATAAGATTTTTAGTTTCTTTTTTCACTTCTACCGTTTTAGCGTAAACGTTAAAATTGACGCCAGACAAAACCAGTAACAAACTGGCTGCGGCCATAGTAAATTTGTTCATGTGTAATCTCTCCGGTTAATTTACCCATTTGCCGGCTATCATTGTCCTTTGCGACAAAGGGTAACCAAAATAATAGCACAAGGATGCGCTATCTTTTACTGACCATTTTACCAAATCCGCGGCAAATCCGGGCATTAGCCGTCCAATTTCAGCATCAAGGCCAAGCGCTTTCGCAGCCTGGGTTGTTGTTGCTGCAACAACCTCCGGTACAGTAAAACCAAATAACTGACATGCCATATTCATCATTAACAACAACGATGTTGTCGGTGAGGAACCAGGATTGCAGTCTGTAGCGATCGCCATTCCAACACCCTGCTCCCGCAAAAGTTGAATTGGCGGTTTTTGTTTCTCTTTTAAAAAGTAATAGGCCCCCGGCAGTAAAACCGCTACCGTGCCCTGCGCTGCCATAGCTTTGGCGCCCGCCAAATCAAGATACTCAAGATGCTCGCACGATAAAGCTCCCATCATCGCAGCTTGCTTGCCTGCTCCCAAATTGGTCAGCTGCTCTGCATGGCATTTGATGGGCAAGCCAAGCGCCAGAGCCTGATTAAAGATTTGCTCTGTCTGTTTCAGTGAAAAAGCAATGGATTCGCAAAAGACATCCACTGCATCTACGAGTTTTAGCTCAACCACTGCCGGCAGCATTTCATTGCAAATGATATCGACATAACGCTGTGGATTGTCTTTATGTTCGGGTGGGATAGCATGAGCGCCGAGAAAAGTTGTTCGGACTCTTAGACCGGCCAGTTCACCCAGACGGCGCGCAACCCGCAGCATTTTTACTTCATTTGCCAGATCAAGGCCATAACCTGATTTAATTTCGAGCGTAGTGACGCCTTCGTTTTTTAACGCCAACGCTCTGGGTAAAGATTGTTCCAGCAATTCCTCGTCCGAAGCGGCACGGGTTTTGTTTACCGTTGACAGGATACCGCCGCCAGCCTTAGCAATCTCACTGTAAGTCGCACCCTGAAGCTTCAATTTAAATTCATCGGCTCGATTACCGGCATAAACGAGATGGGTATGGCAATCAATTAATCCGGGAGTAACCAAATGGTGCCGGCAGTCCTCAATAACGGCTTTTGAATCCAGGAATCTGGAAGGTAATTGATCCTGTCCGCCACACCAGACAAATTTGCCATCGGCAATCACCAAGGCCTGATTGGTCAGCTCATTACCAGTCTCATCAACAGTTGTTGCATTCAATAAAACAGTATCGACAGTTCGCATTACACTTCCCAATGAGGTACCGTATGCGGAGCAACCAACCAACGCGCCTGATCAGTGGTATCGTAAATATCCCATTCCTTTGAACTGAATTCTTCCGGGCTGATATCCAGCAGCAACCAGGTCAAAAATATTGCCGCAGTAGCCGGCGAAACCAGTTTGTTATCCTGATGCAACTGCATAAAGAAATCTTTTTTCTCCGCATCCATGAACGCGGCCTGTCGAATTAATGCCTGCATATCGGTATCGATAATACCCGGCATCACACTGGCAAAATGGACATCTTCACTTTCCAGCTGCCAGCAGCGCGTCAACATGGATAACGCAGCTTTGGAAACACAATAGGCAGCCCATCCTTTCACTGGAAAATAAGCGACGCCTGAACCAATATGCAAAACCCGGTTACCGGATAATTTAGCCAGCAGTTTCTGACTTAAAGCCAATGGCGCGTTTAAATTGGTGGCAAGAGTATGCTGCCATTCTGCTGATGTGATATCAGCAATGCCTTTAATGGGCTCGATAATCCCGGCATTGTGTATCAGGCCGGTTATTTGTCTGACTGGTTTGAGGGCATTGATAATTTCCGCTTGCCCTTCTGATGTTGACACATCCGCGCAAAAAACAGAAATTAAAGGCGAAAAGGCCGCTGTTTCAGCCAATAAGGCTTGCCTGCGGCCAATAATAAGTACTTCGTGTCCGCGATCTGCCAGAGAATGGGCCAGCGCACGGCCAATGCCGCTGCCGCCACCAGTGATGACAAACAATGCCTTCTCCCAAAATACAATTTAGCGGATAATAGCAGTTATGCCTTTATTAAACTAGGGCGAGGTCGTTTCGGCCCAACAATATCCAGTTAATCATTTCAGGAGAAACCCGGCCATGTTAAAAAAACTGGCAAATTACCAACCAGGTGTTCAGTCACTTTGGCAAGGACGAACCGATAGCCTGCCCGGCGAACGTTTTTTTCAACGCGTCATTTGTCAGAATGCAGAAAATCAGCCCATAGAGCCTAATCATAAAATTGCCTTTCTCGGCTTCAGTTGCGATGAAGGCGTTAAACGAAATTCAGGCCGTCCCGGAGCGCAGCAGGGCCCTGATGCCCTGAAGGCGCAGTTAGCGAAATTGCCTTATCATGGCCGACATCAATTTATTGATGGCGGTAATATTCTGTGCACAGACAGCGACCTGGAGTCAGCTCAGCAGCAGCTGGCCGAGTTAATCAAGTACTATCAGCACAATGAGATCAAAACGGTTATTTTTGGCGGCGGCCATGAAATTGCCTGGAGTCATTTTAATGGACTGGTTAAAAAATATCCCAGACTGGGTATTATTAATTTCGATGCCCATTTCGATCTTCGCCCTTTAGCGGATAAAAAAGGCACTTCAGGCACACCTTTTTACCAAATCTCACAATATTGCGAACAGAACAACCTGCTGTTCTCCTATTGTTGCCTGGGCATCCAGCCGCATGCTAACACGACAAGTCTGTTTAACACAGCCAGTAAATTAAATGTGTCATATCTCACCGCCGAACAAATCACTCATGACAGCCCGGCCAATCAAATTCGTTTTCTCGATAAATTTCTGTCAACTCATGAAGCAATTTATCTGACTATTTGCCTGGATGTCTTTGCAGACTGTATTGCGCCTGGCGTCAGCGCTCCGCAGCCATTGGGCTTATTTCCCTGGCAAACGCTTCCCCTGTTGAAATACATCGTACAAACTGGCAAAGTGGTAAGTTTTGATATTGCCGAACTTTCTCCGCCCTGGGATCAAGAGCAAAGAACGGCACGTCTTGCGGCAAATATTGCGGCAGAATTGATAGAATTATTATAAAAGGAGTAATACATAATGAAAAAGACTTTGTTATGCAGCGGATTGTTGGCTCTATTAAGCGCCTCTGCGTTCGCAATTCAGGACCACCCCGCTACAGCTAATTATCCCAAACGCACACTGGAAATTGCGGCTAACAAGCCAACAAACACAAACATAGTAACCGCCGAAGCGAATATTACCGGACCAACAACCACAACCCCCGCGCCAGTACAACAAAATCCGGCTACCGCCCCTGCGAATCCTCAACCAGTTGTTACACCACAACCAGCAACGCCAGCGCCAGTCAATTGCTCTTATCGTACTGGTGAAGCTTCTCATATTGACCCTAATCTGGTGAAGCAGTGGACAGAAAAAGCAACGCAACAGGCTTTCGATCTGGACTTTAGCAACCTGACGCAACAATTGTCTGCCCTGCAAACCTGCTTCACCGATCAAGGCTGGCAGAGCTTTAGCGACGCCCTGGAAAAATCCGGTAATATGAAAGCGATAACAACTGAAAAATTGACTGTAAGCAGCATAATCAGCGGCACTACATCAATTATCGAAACCAAAGAAAATCAATGGAAAGTCAACTTGCCATTGCAGGTTGTTTATCAAAACGATAAAGAAAAACTGACTCAAAATCTGAGTGTTGACGTTATTGTTGGCAGAAAATTGTCAGGAGATCTGGGTATTATGCAAATTATCGCAACCCCAAAAACAGCAACGCCTGCTGCTCCTGCCGCGCCAGCTACAGCGGCACCGGCAACACAACCAACAGCGCCAGCTACTCAGAATTAATATTTTGTATTCCGGGGGTATGGAATCACTCCCATTAAGTTAAGAAAATTTGTCATCCCCGCGAAGGCGGGGATCCATCCATCAAACAAGGTGAAGAGTCACCATGAGAGATGGATTCCCGCCTTCGCGGGAATGACAGAATTCTTAACCTAATGGCAGTGGGGTGTGGAATACCCCCCTACTCAGGGAAGATTATGCGTAAACTCGTTTTAGCCATTAGCTGTCTTTTCAGCGTTAACACTAATGCCAATGTGTTCCAGTTTTTTACCGGCATCTCTTACAGTAATCCTGCAGAATTGTTTAAAGTAAAAAACAACGAATTTATTATTGGCAGTACCGAGGTCTATGTTGAAGGCCGATTCACCGGTAATGCCTTAAATTTTAATACCCTTAATCTTGATTATGGTGAAAGCGATACCAAACGGACCAGCATTCTCCCGTATGGGCGAATAGCCAGCCGGATCAATGATAAACTGGTATGGGGAGTTGATGTCACTCAACCTTTTAATTCTTATCTGGTATGGGGAAAAGATGCCGTTACCCGCTATGCTTCAATAGATGTTCTAATCACGGATGTTGACGTAAGCCCACGCCTGTCGGCAGAGATTACTCCCAAATTGCATGCCGGCGTTGGTGTTAATTTTAATTTTTTAAAAAATAACGAAGTAAATTGGGCTTTACCGGTTAACGCTACCCAATATGCAACGCTTACAAACCGAACCACAGGGTTTGGCGCCGGTTATGATGTGGGTTTGTCGTATATGATTAACCCAACCAATTTTATAGGCGCCAGTTATTATTCTGCCATCCGGCAAAATACGCGCGGCCAAAGCATGTTCGCCGGCAATATCAGTAATGACATACGATTTAATTTCCGGTTTCCGGCAACCAGCCTGTTTAATTACACCCATATTTTTTCACCAACATGGCTGGGCAACATCCAGGCAATCCGATCCGAATGGGATGCAAACCAGTTTGCCAGAGTTTTAAATACTGCAGCCCCACCGCCCGCCGGACCAAATTTTATTTTCACGATGAAATACAAACCATCCTGGGCTTTCGTCGGCGTTTTACGTAAGCAAGTCAATGAAAAAACCGGTTTGAGCTTTCTGGGTGTGGTTGATGACGGGCCGGAACGAGACATCTACCGCACCCTTAATTTCCCGGCAGACAGAATTTATCTGTTAGGCCTGTCTACTGATTATCATCTCAATCAGACAACCAGCGTTGAATTATTATATGGCCATGCATTTTATAATACGTTGCTGGGTAACTATGTAACAGTCGGCAACCAACAAATGCCGCTTACCAGCGGTAGAGTGCGAATTAATGCGGATGTGATTGATTTACGGCTGAAAGTTCAGGCTTAAACTCATGTTGGCTTTACAGTCCAACTACACGTAATATAAAAAAATGGTCCGGTACAAAAAAAATAGCCTTTGTGCCGGACAATTTTTGAGGTTGGGTCGTTTTGACCCAACAAACCTTTTTATCAAGCACTCTACATCTGAAAAGGATTGAAGATTGGTAATGTTGGGTCGGAACGACCCAACCTACATGTAATACAAAAAAATTGTCCGGCACAAAGAAGAATAGCATAACAGTCCTTAATCATTAATATTTTGTTAATAAATTGTATTTATAATGATCAAATGATTTCTTATTGATCTATTTATATGCCTTGTTACGATTTTGTTCTTTATCCACGTGCCAGCTTAGAGCTTGAAGAGTATCTACGCGACTTAAGTAGGCGCCCGGCTAGTGAATTACAGCAATTTAAGGCTAAAGCGTCCAATTTGCTGCAACAGTTATCTATTGTTAAGAATCCCTATTCGATCTTATTCACGATGGCAAATCTTTTAATCGCTGAACAATTTTCTCGATGGATCATTCATTATTCCAAGTCGTATAATAATCGAGAAAAGTGGCTTACTTTTTCCTACAATTACAGAACAATTAATGTTGATTTAATAGCTGAAACGATAGAAGAAAAACGTTCTTATGCGATTTCGGAAATTATTTATCCGGCTTTAAATCGTTTTTCATCATTACGAAATCTTTTTCCAAATTTAGATGATAATTACTTGCGCTATGAAGCGCTAAAAATTAGAGAAATTAATTGGAACGCCATTTGTTTTCAAATCGAATCTAATGTAGTTAATCCTCCGAATGCTGCATTAGCTGCAGATTTGTCTGCATCAGAAGACACCCTAAACCAGGAAACTATACCTTTATTGACCGATGAAGAGGAAATGGAGGAAGAGGAAGCTGCTCAGATTTTACTTCAATTAACTACTTATCCTGGCTATTTCTTTAATCGAGGTTTAAATAAGGATAATTCTAATGTCGTCTCTGCATTTCAACAAGGTACGGAGCTATCTTAATGGCAGTGAAACGTAATTCGGGATGATTCAAATAGCATTATAACGATAGATTTTCCTGGGCCTTGTTACAAAGTATGTGTAATTCACGAATAAAATCGCTGACAGTACGGACTTGCTTGTTGTTTACCAGAATATCTGCCTTCCCTGCCTTGATAAACTCGCGCAACTGCTTACCCAGATCCCCATTTCGGAACGTTGATAAATGTGCTAATAAATCAACTTGCTCATTGTCCAAAGCACTTTTTAACGTAATAATCGCCTGCTGTTTCTGGGTAAAACTTTTTTGAAAAATTCCCAAAAAACTACCAAAATAATATTCTTTAGTCTGATTCTTACTGTTTGTAACACTCTTTCGCCTATCAGTGTATTGCTCAAGAAGGTTAATTATATCTTTTTTAGCCTTAATTTCAGCCTCTTCGGCATAGCTCGCTTTCGAAGGGGTTACGGAAGGTTGTTGCGGTAAGGCATTTTCCACAGGTTCAGGTTCTGTTTTTGGCGGGGCTGATTCTACAACCGGCGCAGATGCTGGAATTTCAGGTTTAGGTTCCGCTCTTGGCTGAGCTGATTCTGCAACCGGTGCAGATGCTGGAATTTCAGGCTTAGGTTCCGCTTTTGGCTGAGCTGACCCTGCAGGTTTAGTCATAACTTCTTTTTCAACTTCCTGATTAATAGCAAATACTATTTCCTTCAACTGTTGAGCGATGAGCATCCTGTTATTATATTCTCTTACCTTATTTAAAAGATATTTGATATCTGCCGGTTGAATAGAAGATTCTGTATTATCCGTGACAGGTTTTTGTACAAGCCGGGCAAACATTAATACTTTATTAATATCAAAAACACCAAGTAAGTCTGTTTTTATTGCATTTTTTACTTGTTCATCATTTATTTGCAAATTTTTTAGCGTTTCATCAATTTTTTCTGAACCCACCGCCCATAAATTCTCTTTGACGATGGCGGATATTAAGTCCATCAGGCCGTGTTTACCCGCAATTTCGTCAAAAAGTAGTGTATTTTGCTCGTCAATCACTTGCAAAATCTCATTGAATTTTTGTTGCGGAAGCGCTCGAAGAAATTTATTAATAAAAGAACTGTTCGTTTTTAAAGAATCAATCTCAAACCAATTGCCGCCTAATCTTTTCGGATTGATTACATCAAATAAACATTCATAAACCTCAGCATGGCTCGGATTATTCGTTATTTTATGCTTTATTTTATCTGCTAACAGACTATAAAAAACAGCTGTATTGGGAAAATTTGTTGCTTTAACTCCTAAAGCACTTCGCCATTGTAATCGGAATAAACCATCATTCCACATCCACAATGCCCAGTCGTCTTTTTCCAGACTGGTTAGTAATTTATCAATAAAAATGTCAAAATTATAGCGATGATTCTCAATTGTCCAGATAATCGATGGATAAGGCGTTTTATATTTTTCATCAGTTCCTATAGCAGTAACGTCAAAATATTTAATAAAATATTCGGTTAGATATTGGGGATTTTCATGTAGGCGCGCAGCCAATTTATCAAGAGAAGTTCTGATTGTTTTACTAATAACTATATTTGCGCCGGCATGCTTTTTAGTTAAATCCAATAATTCATTGCCAGATGCCATACAATCCAGTCGAATCAATCCGGGTATTTGTTCCATACGCGAATTTAATTCGACACCAATTAATACTAATCCAATAGTGACTACACCGGTTACAACATCAATTTTAATATCAAATTTTGCCGCGTGATTCCGTAGCGGCATATTGTAACTATAAGTTAAATCAGGAAAATTAAATTCTGATTGTAATAGTGTAGCTTTTGATGTTTTTCCTTCTCGGTTCAGCCAATACATATTATCCAGACTATTGACTACTTGTTGTATATGCTCAGGCAAGCGCTCTGTCTTAATCAGATAAGGATTTGTTTCAGTCTCAATGCACGCCAGACATTCCTGGTGAAAAAATGTAAAAAAATCCTCTAGCGTTAATCGCATATCAATAAATGCCCGTTTAAACGAGCCTGCGGTATTAATGATTGCTGCATCAACTGAAAACTCTCCGCTTGATAAAAGCTGATCTTCGCCAAAGTTATTTTGCTTTAATAAGGTATCAAACTTAAGACTGATAGCATTTATCCTTTCCCACGGCGTTTTTGGTTCATTGTCAGTTAAAATAACATCCGTATTGCGAAGTTTCTGAAATGTGGCTTGATCGATATCACAACGTACTAATGTTTCCATACTGATTTTGTAGATTTTAAGCATTTCAGTAAAGCGGTCAATTTTATCACTGACCGGTAAAGCGCTATTGGCTTTCAGGGCTTTAATCGAATTATCCAACAACTCAATATATTTAAACTTTAACTGGCTGATAAGGTATTGTTCATGCCCTGTTTTTTTGAGTTTTAATACACTGACACCCAGTTGTTTAAGCTCATTCAAACGCTGTATAAACATATCATGGCTTAACCCTTTTTCGCCCCATAGGGATATTTGATTTTCAAAATCATTAATGGCAGAATAGTGCGTTGCCAATTGTGTACTTTTAAACTCGACAAATGAACTAAGCTGGTTTATTAATTCGTTATAATCAACTGGACTATCCGCTGTAATGGCTGGCAACACGATTAAACAAGCTGCCGCTTCAAGCAGCTTCTCCTCCTGAAGCCTAAGTAAAAATTGCAATAACTCATCCGCTGTAGTTAATCCCTGTTTTACTATGTTAAAACAGAAAGTACTCCAGGCTGTCTTGTCATTAGCATTCAAAAAATAAATATTAAACGGGATGAGTGTGACGAGCATCACTTTTTGAGCAGCTGTTAATTGCTGATAATTTTGACCAAAAAGCCTCTGACACTGTTTGGCGATAGATTCCTGCAATTTTCGCTCTTCCAGCAAGGCATGTAATGAATAACCGAAATCTTCTGGACGTCCTTTTCCAAATATTAAACCTTCAATCTTTTTTGCTAAATCCAGTAAGTATTCTGCCTGCTCTTGCCCAGGTTCAGCATGGCGTGCTTCGTAATAATCCGCAGCAACCAGGACAAGGTTTTGAAAAGCTCGATGACTGGATTGGGTATCAAGCTTTTTATTTATCTGAAAAGCATAACGTAATAATTGCGCGATTGCACGGCCTGCCTGCACATTATTGGCTTCCGATAAATTAGTCAATACCGTTTGGCATGCTATTCGCGCTTCATTCGTAGTAGTTTTTCTGCTGTGATCGTTACCCATTAAAGCATAAAAATGAGCTAATAATTCGTTTACTGCAGGCTCTGCTATCGCTATCTCTGGATTTCGCACACGCACTATCAACTCAGCTAATGGCGTTCTTTTATCGGTTAATACTGTTAAGTCAACCGAAACGTGTGGATTTATACCAATCGGCAACGGAGTGGAGTTGGAATCCAGAGATGAAGCGATAAGGCCGGGCTGAATCCATTCATTTCGGTCAAGCACAATTTTTTCCAGTTTAGAGGCTAGTAAAAAACCATTTCGTTGACGGTCAAAATAAAGTGGGTTAGCTTCAGCGACAGTATCAAGCGCTTTAGAAAGCTCAGCGGTATTGCTTATTTGTATTAAAGGAAGCCCTGCCCCATTAATTATTGCTGCCTCATGGGAAATATCTGCCAGTAATTGTTCAACTACCACTACTTTAACGCGATTATCTCTGGCCAGCTCGATACATTGTTTTAACGCATCATTATTCATTTTTTTTATAATGAAAACATCATCGGCTTTAGTGACTTCCCTGACATGTGCAAGCGGCAAGGCATTACCTGGCGGAACAATAGAATGTCCCGCCAGCCAGGCTTGTTTTTCCTTGCCCTGCTCTATCAAGTTCGGATGTAATGCAGAAGGTTGCGCCAGATTTGGCGCATTAACGATAGGCCTTGCCTGAACAATATAAATCGCATCATGCTCAGGAACATAGACAAATTCAATATCCATTGGCATGCCATAATGGCGGTTTATCTTATCTGCACATTTTGCTAAACGCTCAACGACTGCAGGGGGTATACTTGGTGCTTTAGCAAGACTATGCGAATTAGGAATAGTCTTCAGCCCCGCATTGCCATCCGTCTGTGGTACCATACGAACAGGTTTGTTAACAATATCAGCAATTACAACATGATTTTTGGTATACCAATAACTATCAACAGCTCCTTTACTATTAACTATCAATTCGCCATGACCCGGCGCTATCTGAATAAAAGTGCCGCTATTATTAGAATACGCCACGCCTGATTTGACAATCTTGTCATCAGTAATATCAGATTCTGAACCAATCATAGTCTGGATTAAAATGGGAATAAACGGTGGTGTACTAATATCATCATGAGCCAGTTGTCGCTGTAGTAGCGACTTTTCGCCAAGATAAGAACAAAGCACTTCAGCAATAGCATTAGAGACTGAATTGATATCTGGAACAACATTAGCAACACTTTCATTGCCGCCGGCATTAGCTATTTCTTTACTATCTTCTTTGCCTGTACTCCTAACCATTAAGCGTGCACCTTTTGGCAGAGCTAACTCTTGAATCGGATGCGTTGAAAGGCAAGCTCTAATATCGCTTGATAAGATTTTTAACAGTTCTTTTGTTTGATCATTCAGAACCTCTGGTTTTGACATGGCATCTGCAATTGCTTGCCAACGTACCTCAATATCAAGGCCAAATCTTTTCAGGTGCGAGCAGATGTCATCATGTGCCAAACCAATGAAATCAGGCACATATAATTTTTCTTCGCCTTTTAAAAGATCTTGTAAAATAGAAAGGTTTTTTGTTTTATTGCCGTGTTTACCAGATTCATAGATCGATGTATTACTCATTATTTATTGCCTGCCAGATTAAACAAATAAACACCTAATGATTAATATTATACCATATAGCAACATATACATACATATTGCTTTATGTAGAAATTCAGCAAGCTCTTTGCAGGTTGCATGGCTAACCCAATACAGAGTGATAACATTGATTCGGATTACCTTGTTCACACAATACAGGGCCGGCATGAACCCCTTGTTGAAGAATAAGACTTCTGTCGGCAGTTAATATCAGGATCCCTTTCGAAGATTACCTAAGTCACATCATAAAAGCCATTTGCCGCAAGAAAGTAGCATATACTTATAATTGTACTTTATTTGAAAATCGTGGAATTGCAATGACAAAATTTAAAAACCTGTCTGGCCAGAATCTGCAAAAAAGGATCCAGAGCGACAATATTGACTGCAATCCAATCTCAGGCGGTATGTTTTACAAAATAATTCCTGTTAAAGATAAAAAAATGACTTTAAAAAGCCATTATAAAAATCAAACAAGTGATTTGTTTTTAGATGGTGTTAATAAGCTAAAAAATCAACATGGGAATCAAGTAGTTAATGCTCTAAATAAATTAAAAACAAACGCCATAATAGGGCGCGCGCCAGAGTCGTCTGCAGGTGCTGCATTAAAATTTCATGTTAACATTAATAGTATTGCTAATCTGGACGAAAAAGTATTATGGGGTTTAGTAGAGCTATTAAATAAGAAAGCTAAAGCCGATAATAATATGAATTTTGACTATAAAATTATTAATCCGGCAGAGCATGGCAATGAGCGTTTTAAAGACACTGATCAGCTGACTATTTATTTTGATGCCTATTCATCGGTCTCTGATATGCTTGCATTATCAGAAGATATCAACAACTATTTACAGGCTAATTTATCTGAAAATAAAAACCCTTTAGGGCCCAAAGATAGCTTTGGCTTTAATTCGTTTGTTTCAGTGCGGTTTGATACCAGCAGAGCTACAACCAGTTACGCAGTTTTTCCGTTTTTTGATAAAGAGCTAGCTAAATTTTTTGAAAAATATCAAACTGAACCGCAGGTTTTAAGTGATTTACCGGCATGTGCTTTTGAAGCGGTATTTAATAACGTCATTTTTTCTAAACAAATTACTGATTTAAATTATCAAAACGGTGAGACATTAAGTCCTGAAGACAGTGCTATAGTACAAAATGAATTCGTTAAAATGCTGAAAAATCCTTATGATTACATTGCAAACTCATACAATGTTTGTCAGAAAGCCGATAATTTATTCAATTCAATACAAGACTTTAGTTATGATTTTAGTCGGCTCACTAATACTCTGGCAGTTGAACAGCATTTGGAAAAAGAATTACAACGCCTGAATTCTTTAAATTTACCAAAGGAAGCTGTTGAAGCAAAGAAAGATGAAATGAAGCTGGCTGCGGAAGCACGTTGTAATACAATAAACGTAAATGCAGGTAAGTCTCTGGATAGCCAAGTAAAATTTGAGCAGTTATTGCAGGAAATTGCAATGAGCGCAAAAACTTTAGAAAAATCAGATCATAAGGCCGCAAAAGATGCTGGTAATTTTTACAAATCGGTTGTTATTAAGTACCAGGAGTATAAAAAAACAGGCGATTTAACAGAGTTTAAAAATTTTTGCCAACAACGTATTATGTATTATGATAATTCTGCAAATTCTAATTTAGCAGAAAAGTCCTCCTGGAAAGAGTTTTTGTTAAAATTCCTCCCTTTCTTAAATCGTCTTAGTCACTTTTCACCTAAAGAACACAAACAATCCGCCACGGCCGAAAATAAATCAGCACCCATTGCAGCCATAAATAAATTTAAACAAGCGCTTTCAGAGTTAAAAGAAGAAAGTTGTCCATCTGCAGATATAAAAGAATCAGTTGAGGCTTCCACTGTGCTTAAACGGTAAGTAAAGCATCCTTCGCTCATCTTATTGGTTGGCCAATTTTTATCTGCTAGCGGCAGCAGCTGCGGGGAATCAGGATTTCACCAGATCTCGTTATTTGCATCCTGTTCTTCAGACAATAAAAGAAGCCATTTCAATAAATATTGAGTCAATTAACGGATATGAACCGGATTCGTTATGGGAAGCAGCTAGCAGCAAATGTTCAATTTTATAAATTGAGATATAATCAGGCAACGCTCCTGAAGTTTTTTAAATGATTTTTCCTTGTTTTATGGATAGCGTAATTGCCTATTAAAGTTTATTATTTAGCCATTAAAAAGCCAAATAAATCCAGTTGGAGATGTATCAATGGCTCTTTTTTATAACACCCCTGGCGGAACATATTCTTTTTATCCCGATAAGAAACCTAAAGCTTATACCTTTCCGACGGATGCATATATTGAAATAAATAAGGTCAGAATAAGCTTAAGTGGTATTAAAGTTAATGTTCATGATATCGGGTATGATAGTGAAAGCATTAGTGCATTTAGCAAATCAGCTGCATTAGTGCATTCTCGTAATCCAGGCGTGATCAATACCCCGTTATACATTAATGATAGCAATATTAGTGATGGTGTTCCTTCACGCCAGGACTTGGCACGGTTTCATGTTCCTTTTATAAGCCCGGATGAGTTCGAAGTTCTAGTCAGGCGGCTGCATGGTCTTTCTTTTCATTCAACTAATCCTGATGCCAAGCGATTTTTTCAATTAAAAAGGGATTTTGCAGTCATTGAAAATGCTTATAAGAATCAGTATAAAGAGAAAATTAAGAAACAGTTAAGTCAATTATCTACGTATCCTAAACACCTGTCTATCATCTATGATGACAGGCGGCTTCAGCATGCAACCCATATTATATTAACTTATCATTCTACCACAGAATGTAGCCTGCAAATTGACAGCACAATCTCCTTTCTGTTTGTAATGTATGGACCTAATGTTTATAGGTTTTTGGCAGAAGGTCATTCTATTAATTATGATACGTGTATTGAAAAGATTAATCCGTTACACCCAAACGTAATTGATGTTTATTGCTCAAGTGCTGATACTAAACCCGCTATTTCATTTGAATTCTCAGCGCCAATCGATGAGATGATATTTAACTGCTGTTATGCAAGAATGGTCAAAGTGTTATGCTTACTCGACATTCCCTTAAAAAAAGTTGTGCTGCATCATACGCCGTATAATAATAAATTTACCTTGCACTGCGTGCCTTTTGCTATACAGAATAAAATCGATTTTGTATTAGGTGAAAGCCATGCTATTGCAGAAAGCGTATTTGAGTCAGGGTTGCGTATTCGAGCGGAACAGGCGGTATTATCTTATTTAACAGGTGGTTTTGAGGCTATTCCTCATTATGATGCGGTCACAGCGGCAGATTTCAAAGTAACGTATTCGCCCGAGAAATGGTATAGCAATTTTGATGAAGTATGTAGCGCACTTAGAAAAGCGATTGCTGAGCTCTCTTATCAAGAGTTAGAAAGCCTATACCTTTCAACAGAGGTTAATGATGCCTGTGAAATTGCAAACTCTATAAAAAAATATATAAAACAGGTATTACTTTCGAAGGCTGCCACAGATGAATCTTTTATCCCAATTCCCGTTAACGAAAATAACAGGGAAGAAGCCGAGCGGCTTGATTTCATCCATGCTCCAGCTATTCTATACAGTCAATCAACAGCAACTTTATTTGCATCAAAAAAACTTGTGAAAGCAGAAGAACAAAGCAAACATCACACCAATATCCTTTGGTAATATCAAAAACACTGTGAGCAGTCTTAACTCAACCAAAGCGGAATTTTTGCTTTGTAAGTTTTAATATAGCCTTAATGAAATTGGTATAGAATATTTTACATGCGTTAATGATAATTGGAAATTATTATGAAAAATGTTAATAAAACCAGGCGTATATTGCCTGCAAGCTTCTTTGCTACCCCTCATACCAAGGAAGTCAAGCCTAAATTAAAATTAAAAGGCAAGACTCTAAGAGAAATACATACTCATATTATTAAAGAAAACTGTTATAGTTCTGCGGCTAAACGACTTGATGTTCATCATTCTGCATTTGCTCGTTTTCTAGCCAGTCTCCCTATCCCTGCTATCCCTGACGCAATACCGAAACTGACTGGAATATCCATCTTTAAATGGCTTAAATCATTAACAGTAGCTGAAGCGGAAGCAATATGGAAAGAGGCTTATGATAAACCATTGACTCATGAACCGTTGGATCCGGAAAAAATAACGCCCGAAATGATTTATCTTGCCGTTCAAGAAACTAAAGGCATATCCACTGCAGCAGCAAACGCCGGGATAAGACTAAAGAACATAAGGAATATATGGTTTCAACTTTTTGATGAGGATAGCGAATTACGCACCTTTGAAGGCTGGAAACAATTGAGTCAAGAAGAAGTGTTGTTTATTTTTAATAAAAATTACACCGAACCTGTAACCAGCCTGGGTTATAAAAAAACAGGCGAGGAACAAAAGCGGGCACGCGAAGAGATTAAAAAAACAGATAGCGCTATTCGAAAAAGTACTGCCGCTCTGCCGTACCAGAACAGCATTTTTAATTTTGTTATTTCCAAGGATAAAGAAAAGCTCCCGATTACACCTATAACCGATGCCCAGCAGAAAACACCAGCTTTATAGCGTAGCCTGGATAACCTTGATGCTTGCAGCATCAAGGATGCTGGAGCCTGGTCAATAGTCATTGTATCAGCGTTTAGTTCTAAAATACCTTGTACTTTATCTTCAATATTATCTATGACTTTCCATATAACTAAGTGCAGCATCAGCTAAAAAAGAAGAGCGATTTTTTATAGAATGATTTTTAGCATACAGATCAATAAGAGTTAAAACACGTTCTGGCATAGTGATATTTACACGTTTTGCTTTTCCTGATATTCGACTTAAGTCAATGTCAACAAATGCCCAGACACCACCTCGAAAATCATCATTATTTATCCAGTGATCGATTGCAGTTCCTACAGGAATTGATTCATTATCCATTAAAAAACCTTCCAAATGGCATTCAATAGCTTCAATAATGTTTGTCAATGCCTCATCATAAGTACTACCAGCAGAATAGCATCCAGGAATATCAGGGACACTTACTCCGAAATCACTATGCTTGTCTTTATGTATTACTACAGGATATCTCTCTGGTAAGCCCTTTCTTAAAGGCTTTTTGCAAACCCTCAGATGCCAGGGATGGCATCTGGGAGCGTCAGGATGACTTCATGCGTGTTTGCAAAAAGCCTTTAAAAGAAAGGGCTTACCCGCACTGAACTTGCAAGGCATAAGTGTCTGAACGCGCGATAGATACCTTGATTACGCTCCGCTACATCAAGGCTACTCTCTATTTATGCAACAAAGCCTTGTGTGCGGGGGAGAGGAAACACTATAGGGAAATCAGCTATCTGGGTTAAACGGTCAATTCTATCTTCTCTTGGCAACTGCTAACAGCCTGTAACAGCGCTTCATTTTTGATTTTACCCTGCTTGTCCATCCATCCAAGATTAATACACGCTTGCCGGCTGCGATTATTATCTGACTGGGCATGCTGAATGATCTCAGCTAACGACCATTCCGGTTTAATACCTTTGTTTCTATAGACGCCAAAAAAACCTGCCTTATCCGCAGTAAAAAGCGCATCATATTCGTTCAGGAAAAGTTGCCGATAATCTTCAGTGTTAGCATGGTGATTGCATACATGATTCATTGCATTAACTAACCGGCTTTGCGGCTGAAATTTTCCAAACCAACGCAAAGCCCCAGTTGTCTTATGATCTATCTGAATAAGCTTACGTTTTGAATAAACATCTTTTTTTAATTCTGTAAGCGCGAAGTTAAAGCCATGCTCAACCGCATTCTGTCCTACTTGTTCCAGCAGCCTGTTAATATCCTGCACCTGAGAAATTCTCTTTGCTCCAGTTGCCTTATATTGCACCGGTAACATTAACAGACTCTTTATCCAGGAGCTGAGCTCGGCCATTTGTTGTTCTGCCGTCTGTAATTGGTGCAGAGCGCTTACCGGCTCAGCTTGCTTATAAGCCGCTTCTATTTCCAGCCTGATACGTTTAATAAGCGCTTTATATACCGGATGGGAGCTATCTGTTGTCTGATTCTGATACGTTTGTCTGTAATTTTCAATGGCCTGCAGTGATTGCCACTGCTCTTGTAATTGCTGATAATAAACATCATCAAAAGAAATATATAACTGGCTTACTTTTTCTTTCAGCTCGTTATATCTGAGGTTATTACTGTCAGTAATAGTATTGATAAATTGATCAACTTTTTTTAACTGATTATATTGCTCTGCTAGCCTGGCGCATTCTTCCTGCTTTGATTCAGCATAAAAGCTGGCATGAGCAAAAGCTTTTAATTGCTGCACTGCTTTTTTCCGCTCCACACCACCCTGGTTAATTAGTGTAAGCTCAATTTCATCAGCTAATTCATTAAGTTTGGCATAAGGAACTTTAGGCCGCGGCATATAAGATAAATTATTGATAATCTCCTGACGCTCATCAGTTGTCAGCAATACCCCAAAATGCTCGTTTAATTTGCTATCGATCACCGGTGACAGTTGATTTTTAAATTCATGTATCCACGGTACATTTTCATCCTGGTGCCAATTAGCCAGTAACTCTGCTTGTTGTTGCTGCGACAGCTTTAATACTTCCATTCCCGTGAGCGAAACTGCCATACTATTTGCTGCAGGCATCACTGCCTCTGCACCTGTTGTAATAACAACATCGACATGAGCTTTATTTAACGCTTCTAACAGTTTATGAATAATGCCGCCAGAACAAATGAATTGTCGCGCTGCTTCAACAAACTTCTCAACCAATGCTGCTTTTTTAGTAGTAATCAGATGCTCTGGCGCAACTTTCAAGTCTGGATCAAAGAGCTGACGAATATCATCAGGAAAGCAATCTGCACTATTATCGGTTACGCCGCGCCAGACAAGAGCGAAAATTTTGCCCATTGTGAGGCCTGTGTAAACATGAGTAATCTCACGACTGGCTTTAATCAATGTCAGAAAATTTGCGGCCAGAACCTGTTTATCTTGAAAAGTTAAATTTTCATCGATAATCAATTGATTGTAATCAAACTCGTTAATTAACTGCTCAATTTCTTCAAACGCTGCAGCCTCTTCGTCATCTTTAAGCAGGTAACGCTTGTCCAGGGCCATCAGGCTGCCGGTTGCAGTCAAGGTCACAGAGCGGTCATGTGTATTCTGATTGTCGTTGATAAAAGCAACCGCTTGTTGTGGATGACGCTGTTCGAAGATTCGTTGTAGCCTGACATCAAGTCTATCTCTAAGCTCGCGATACATATTATCAATTTCTGCCCGGAGTGCCTCCAATTGCTCTTGCAAAAAAGGCACTGTAATTTGTACATTGAGTTGTCTTAGTTGTCTTAGTTGTTCATCGGTTAAAATAGGCATGGGATAGGATGTTAACAAAAAAGAATGTTCTTAATTTTACCCTATTGACGATTAAAAGAACATATAATTTATCCTTAATGAGTAAAAATTAATGTCGATGTGATTGATTTATGGCTGAAAGGGTAAATTATTTTTAAGGAGTGTTGGGCTTTACAGCCCATAGACGTCAAGCTAAGGAATTAAATTTCTATATTTCACAATATCGTTCGGGCTGAGGAAGCGCTTTAGCGCTGTCTCGAAGCCTGTGGTACAGTGCCACGCCTTCGAGACAAATGCTCCGCATTTTCCTCAGGCCGAACGAATATGGACTGTAAAACACATAGCAGTCAGTTAAGGAATTTTGTACATTTACTATTCTAATTTCCTATGTACCTGGCTTAACTTGACGGCCATGGGCTTTACAGCCCAACCGTGTGTTTTTCTGAAAACTTATTTTTCGTCAGCGTAAGGCAATATAATAACCGTTGTGCCTCTGGTCATAAATTCCTCATTCAACCATTTGGCAGCACTGGGTAATACCCGCACACAGCCATGGCTGGTATTAGCCTCCGGAACTTCATAAGCAGCATGAATAGTATATCCTTGATAAAAATACATACAGTACGGCATTTTAGCCCCACCATAGGTTTCAACCGGATATTCACCTGAACGGCAATCAGCGCCCCGCTTATTATAGACTTTAAAGGTACCGGTAACCGTACGGCATGGCTGCCCGACATCCTCACAGAAATCCATACCACCGGACGCACTACCGGTCATTACCCGCTGGCCATCAACATCGTAGGCTGCCCAGGCATACGCTTTGGGATCAAATACAAACTGTTTTTTTCCAGTAGGAGTAACCTGCATTGGAAAATAATCTCGCCCTCTTTTGTCCTTCAGGAAATGAATTGTGTGATGAACGTAACCATTATCATCAACAACAATAGTTGAAGGATCATCACTGACGCAACCAGTCAGGCCAAGGCAAAGCAACAGGCTTGCCAAAACGATTTTTTTCATTAAATTTTCCTCTAAATACAACTTCAACCGGCATACCAGTTTTATGAGCCAATTTTATACTAAATTAAGCACTTAAACGACGATACTTAATACGTGACGGCTTATTCGCATCATCACCCAGCCGGCGTTTGCGATCCGCTTCATAATCAGTGTAATTACCCTCAATGAATGCGACCTGTGAATCGCCTTCAAAAGCCATCAGATGGGTACAGATTCTATCCAGGAACCAGCGATCATGCGATACCACGATCACACAGCCCGGGAAGTTCAGTATCGCTTCTTCCAGTGAACGCAAGGTTTCAACGTCAAGATCGTTACTTGGTTCGTCAAGCAACAGAACATTGGCGCCACGCTTTAACAACTTGGCCAGATGCACACGGTTGCGCTCCCCGCCGGAAAGCTGCGACATCCTTTTCTGTTGATCAGCGCCTTTAAAATTAAAACGGCCGACATAAGCCCGTGAAGGGATTTGGAAAGAACCAACTTGCATAATATCATGGCCGTCAGAAATTTCTTCCCATACCGTTTTGTTATCATCAAGATGATCACGCATCTGATCGACAAAGGCCAGATCCACTGTTTCGCCAATTCTTATTTCCCCAGAGTCCGGTTGCTCCATCTGAGTAATCATTTTTAAGAATGTTGATTTTCCTGCGCCATTCGGGCCGATGATCCCCAAAATTCCCCCTTTGGGCAATTGAAAATTAAGCTTTTCTATCAACAGGCGATCGCCAAAGGATTTACGGATATCAATGCCCTCAATGACCAGATCCCCCAGACGCTCGCCTGGCGGTATATAAAGCTCATTGGTTTCATTGCGTTTTTGAAACTCTTTTGAATTCATTTCTTCAAAGCGTGCCAGACGTGCCTTGTTCTTGGCATGACGGCCTTTTGGTGAAGTTCTGACCCACTCCAGTTCAGCTTTGATAGCACGGTCATGCGCAGCTTGTTGCTTTTCTTCCATTGCCAGACGCGCTTCTTTTTGTTCCAGCCAGGAAGTGTAATTGCCTTTATAAGGAATACCTTCACCGCGATCAAGCTCCAGAATCCACTCAGCGGCATTATCAAGAAAATAACGATCGTGGGTAATTGCCACTACGGTACCCGGGAAATCTTCCAGGTAGCGCTCAAGCCAGGCGACGCTCTCAGCATCAAGATGGTTGGTTGGTTCGTCAAGCAGCAACATATCTGGACTTGATAACAATAGACGACATAAAGCAACCCGCCGGCGCTCACCGCCCGACAGCTGACTGATTTTAGCATCCCACTCAGGTAACCGCAGCGCGTCAGCCGCTATTTCCAGCTTGCGATCAAGCTCCCAACCGCCGCAGGCTTCGATCTCATTCTGTAAATTACCCTGTTTTTCAAGCAGCGCGTTCATTTCATCATCGCTCATAGGCTCTGCAAAACGCATACTGATTTCATCAAAATCTTTCAGCTTTTGCTTGATTTCAGCAACCCCTTCCTCGACTGATTCCTTGACGGTCTTTTGCATATCAAGCTCAGGTTCCTGCGCCAGATAACCAATTTTGATTCCCGGTTGCGGACGGGCTTCGCCATCATATTGCTGGTCTTCGCCTGCCATAATACGCAATAGTGTTGATTTTCCTGAACCATTTAAACCAAGCACGCCAATTTTGGCGCCCGGGAAAAAACTTAATGAAATATCTTTAAGAATTACGCGCTGGTTTTCCACCACTTTACTTACGCGATTCATTGTATAAATATATTGTGCCATTAAAACTCCGCCTTAAATTTCTATTGCTATCCTGATTACGACCAATCAAGAATAATTTTTCCCGATTGGCCGGATGCCATAATTTCAAATGCTTCCTGATAGTTTTCAACCGGGAATTCATGCGTGATAACTGGTGCGATATTCAATCCGCTTTGCAGCATGGCGATCATTTTATACCAGGTTTCAAACATTTCACGGCCATAAATTCCCTTAAGAACCAATCCTTTAAAAATGACCTGATTCCAGTCAATTGCCGTGTCATTAGGCGGAATACCCAACAACGCAACATGGCCGCCGTGATTCATTGCTTTTAACATGTCGTTGAATGCAGCCGGGCTGCCTGACATCTCAAGGCCAATATCAAATCCTTCCTGCATCCCGAGTTCATTCATCACCTCCCGAATGGACTGATGCTTGACGTTCACTGCTCTGGTCGCTCCCATTTTACGGGCCAATTCGAGCCGGTTTTCGTTAATATCGGTAATCACCACATGGCGGGCGCCGACATGACGGGAAATGGCAACAGCCATAATGCCAATAGGACCGGCACCGGTAATCAGTACGTCTTCGCCCACCATATCAAAAGCCAGTGCGCAATGAGTCGCATTACCAAAGGGATCAAGAATAGAGGCTTGCTCATCACTGACATTATCAGGTAAAGCCAGAATATTACTGGCCGGCATGGCAAGATATTCTGCAAAACAACCTGGACGGTTTACGCCGACCCCTAATGTATTGCGGCATAAATGACGCTTGCCCGCACGGCAGTTCCGGCACATGCCGCAAGTGATATGGCCTTCGCCCGAAACGCGCTGCCCGACTTTCAGGCCAGTAACCTCACGGCCGATTTCAACAATTTCACCGCAAAACTCATGGCCAACCGTCATAGGAACAGGAATGGTTGCCTGAGCCCATTCATCCCAGTTATAAATATGGATATCCGTACCGCAGATTGCTGTTTTTTTAATTTTAATTAATACATCATTAACGCCATACTCAGGCACCGGAACATCCTGCATCCAGATCCCGGGTTCACGCTTCGCTTTGACTAACGACTTCATGGTAAACCTCATATACACAGAATTTATTTAATAACCGCCAGCTCACGGCCTACCTTGGCAAACGCAGCAATCGCCCTGTCAAGATGCTCAATTTCATGAGCGGCAGACATTTGGGTACGAATACGCGCTTTGCCTTTTGGAACAACCGGATAAGAAAAGCCGACCACATAAATCCCTTCTTCCAACAACATCGCAGCCATTTTACCTGCTAATGATGCGTCGCCGAGCATAACTGGAATAATCGGATGCTCTCCTGGTACCAGAGTAAACCCCAGTCTGGTCATCCCTTCCCGGAAATATTGGCTGTTTCGTTTCAGTTTATGTAACAGCTCCCGGTTTGATTGCAGCATATCAAGTACAGTGATTGATGTCTGGGCAATAACAGGCGCAAGCGTATTGGAAAACAGATAAGGCCGGGAACGCTGACGCAACCAGTCAACAATCACGGCGTTGGCCGCAGTATAACCGCCGGAAGCGCCGCCTAACGCCTTACCCAAGGTTCCGGTAATAATATCGATTCGGTCTGCAACACCGCAATACTCAGGCGTACCGCGCCCGGTATCGCCCATAAACCCAACCGCATGGGAATCATCAACCATAACCATTGCGTCATACCGCTCGGCCAGTTCACAGATGGCGGGCAAATTAGCAATGATTCCATCCATGGAAAATACGCCATCAGTCGCGATTAAGCGAAATCTGGCATTTTTTGCGGCAATTAATTGCGCCTCCAAATCTTTCATATCGTTATTGGCATAACGATAACGCGCAGCTTTACACAATCTGACGCCATCAATAATACTGGCATGATTCAGCGCATCACTGATAATTGCATCCTCTTCCGTCAGCAGCGTCTCAAACAAACCGGCATTGGCATCAAAACAGGAAGAGTAAAGGATAGTATCCTCCATCCTCAGAAATTCACTGATTTTCTGCTCGAGGCGTTTATGCGGCGTCTGGGTTCCACAGATAAAACGGACAGATGCCATACCATAACCATATGTTTCAAGCGCTGACTGACCTGCCTTAATCAAATCAGGATGATTGGCAAGACCAAGATAATTGTTTGCGCATAAATTAATAACTTCGTGTTGATTAACTGAAACAGCAGCTTGCTGCTGGCCGCCGATTATTCGCTCTGACTTGTATAAGCCTTCTTTTTTAAGCGTTTCAAGCTCAGTTTGCAAATGTTCAATAAACCGTTCAGGCACAATAATCTCCTTCAGACTCTCAACAGAAAACCTGCATGATAACAAATTCTAAACAGCGGTACTATGTCTAAGAGCGGTAAGTTGACTTTAAAAAAGGCTTGCATAGTGCGCCCGTTTTATGCACACTGAGAGTTGAAATAACAAAGTAAGGAGAGAATATGAATAATTTAAGCAATTTTTTCGCAACACAATATTCGAACCTAAAGCGGCACGATAGAAAAGAGTCAGGAGTAACTGATAACTATAGCTTTTTTGAAGAAATGCTTGCCGCCGATCCAACCGAGTTAAAATTCTTACGGAAAAACTTTTTTACCGCCTACCGTAGCTGGTCGGATTTTGGCAAAACATTGGTATTATCAGTAGGCTTGCCAGCCGGTTATGTTCTTTCAGTCATCGAGAATGGCCTGATGATTTTGCTAAAAGCAGCAGAAATTGTGGCTCATCTTCTCGAAGCGGCATGGCAGTTGATAACTTTTCGAGGGCGAGCTGCCGGCAATTCATTGCTTGATATCGGCTCAGATGTTGTCGACATCGGCAAACACGCACTGATCAGCGTGGGCAGAACTGCTATGGCTGCTCTGACTCTGGTAGCCGGCGTGCTTGAAATTTTCACCCGGATAGGAGCAAGTCTTGTGAGCCCTTGCTTACCCAACAGAACTCATGTGGACACCTTAATGGAAGAAATTTCTTCAAATCGCCCCCTGACCTAACAGCGTCTAAATCTCTTGCAGGCCGCAAAGAGCGCAACGTAATGCAGGGAATGAACTGTTTCAGACCTGCAATCCGCTGCGCTTCTTGCGAGCCGCGCTAATAAATAGATTGAGGATACCTCCCAGATCTTGCTAAAATATCCGCAACGTTTTACCCTAGCCTACTTCATTAATATAAAGTAGTTCTTTGCCCTGTAATAAAGGTGTAGTGTAATGACCACTCAACATGCGCTTGTTAACATGATTAAACAGCAGTTAAGAACCAATGATGTTCTTAACGAAGACATTTTAGATCTTTTCGAATCAATGCCAAGACAGAATTTTGTGCCTGCCGCCATGCAGAATTTTGCCTATTCTGATATGCAGATTCCATTGGCACACGGCCAGAGAATGCTGACGCCGGTTGAAGAAGGAAGACTTTTGCAGGGGCTGGCGTTGAAAGGAAATGAAACCGTCCTTGAGGTCGGCACCGGCACCGGTTATTTCACTGCCTTGTTAAGTAAAAAATGTAAAAAAGTAATCAGTGTCGATTACTTTGATGAGTTCACAAAGTCTGCCAGAGCCAGGCTGGAGCAACACGGCTGCACTAATGTGGAGTTGATAACAGGCGATGCCAGTCAGGGTTGGCTGGATAAAGCGCCTTATGATGCAGTTGTAATAACCGGCGCGGTTGAACACATTACTGAATCACACCGCCTGCAGGTTATGCCGGGCGGCAAACTTGCTGTAATAGTAGGTAAAGAGCCAATAATGCTGTGTAAATTATTGGAACAGGATCACAGCGGCAACTGGAGTGAATCGCTGCTGTTTGAGACTTGCGTGCCAGCATTAATCAACCGGCTAAAAACAAAAGAATTCGTTTTCTAGGATAGGTTTTAATGAAAAAAGCATTATGGGCATTAGTGTTAGCGGCAGGGTTTTCGCCCGTTGTCTCAGCGACCGATCTCATGGATATCTATGAACAAGCGCTGGAAAACGATCCCCTCTTCAAACAGGCTTACAGTACTTATATGTCAAGCACAGAGGCGATACCGCAAGCAAGATCCGCATTGTTCCCGCAATTAAATGTCAGTGCCCAGACTGCGCGTAATGTTCAGGATAGTGCCAGCGGTAATGTCTCCGCAGAAGGAACTTTTAACAGCCACCAATGGCAGATAAGCGCCAGTCAGGCTATTTTTAACTATCAGGCCTGGGCACAGGTCAAGCAGGCGAAAGCATCGGTGAAAGCAGCGCAAGCCACTTTTAACAGTGCTGCCCAGGATTTAATAAGACGCACGGCATCGGCCTATTTTGATGCACTACTGGCCAGAGACACGTTAAATTTTGCTGAAGCAAAAAAGCGGGCTAACAAACGGCAATATGATCAGGCCGAACAACGTTTCAAAGTTGGTCTGGATGCGATTACTTCGGTTTATGAAGCAAAAGCAGCTTATGATCAGTCTATTGCTCAGGTTATTGCCGCACAAAACAATCAGATGAACCAGAACGAAAATCTGCGTAAATTAACTAATCACGTTTATGAATACCTGGCGCCTTTACGCGACAGCCGAATTCCGTTAATTACTCCGGAACCCAACAATGTCAATGAGTGGATAGATACCGGTTTAAGGCAAAATTATAATCTGTATTCTGCCAAATATACTCTGGAATCGGCTCGGGAAAATATCAAGGTTAAGTCAGCCAGCGGCTGGCCTACTTTTGCAATCCAGGGCAATAGCTCCCAGCTTAAAAACTATCCCAAGGATCCTTCGCTTCTTATCCCCGGCAAACAAACTTCGTCAAATATTGCACTGGCGATGAATTTCCCGGTTCTGCAAGGCGGGCTGGTGCAATCGCAAACGAGACAGGCACAATATGATTTCCAGACAGCCAGCGATAAGCTGGAAAAAGTCTATCGTGATGTTGAAGTAGACAGCCGTATTGCATTTAATACGATTATTGACTTTCTCAGCAAAGTCAAAGCAGATCGCCAGACTATTATCTCGCAACAGAATTCACTTGAAAGTACGGAAGCGCAATTCCAGGTAGGAACCCGGACAATGGTTGATGTGGTAAATGCCCAGCAGCGCCTGTTTGAAGCGCAGGAGCAATTGGCCCGCGATCAATATAATTTGATCAAATCTTTTTTAACTTTAAAATATCTTGCCGGTACACTCAACGTTAATGATCTTGAAGAGGTAAATTCGTGGTTAGCAACAACGCGGATCAGCAGCTTCCCTCCTTCGGGACCTCAAAAACGTCGCCAGGCTTAATTTTTTTTACTCAGGTTGTAGTTTATGTCCAATCCATCGTTTATAGAAAAGAAACTGTTACATTATACCGGTAAGGCAATTGCCGATTTTAATATGATTCAGAAAGGCGATCGTGTCATGGTCTGTCTTTCCGGCGGTAAAGACTCTTTTTCCATGCTGACCTTGCTGCATACTTTGCGCAAACGCTCTAATAATAAATTTGATTTGTTCGCTTTTACTCTCGATCAGGCACAGCCTGGCTGGGATGACAGCAAGCTGCATGCCTGGCTGCAGGAAAGAAATATTCCTTATGAAATATTGACTCGCGATACCTATAGCATTGTGAAAGAAAAAATTCCTGAAGGCAAAACCTACTGCTCATTATGTTCACGGCTAAGACGAGGGATTATTTACCGGTATGCGGAAGAACATGGATTTACCAAAATTGCGCTTGGCCATCATCGTGATGATTTAATCCGCACCTTAATGATGTCTATTCTTTATAACGGCGATATTCGCTCGATGCCGCCGAAACTGCTTAGCGATAACAAAAAACATATTGTGATAAGACCACTCTGTTATGTTCAGGAAAAAGATATTATTCAATTTGCCAATGAGCAGGCTTATCCCATTATTCCCTGTACTTTGTGCGGTTCACAGGAAAATCTTGCCCGCAAGCGTATTGGAAAATTAATTGATCAATTGGCAGAAGAAAATCCGAAGGTTCCAAGTAATATTTTACATGCCTTGCAAAGTATCAAACCAAGTCAGCTGATGGATCAGGATCTGTGGCAATTTAAAGATCTGGAAAAGCAGCTGATAACACCGAATCACCTTGATGGAGAATCTGTGGTTGAGGGGATCGAGTCAGAGTTTGAGGAAGAGGCTGGTTAGAGGCATGTAGGAACGGCACTGCCATTAAGTTAAGGATTCTGTCATTCCCGCGAAGGCGGGAATCTATCTCTCAAGATAGCTCCTTACCTTGCTTAATGGATGGATCCCCTAATTTCACAAACGAAGTGCAACACCGGTTATACTCGGTGTTGCTATGGGAAAAAAATATAAACAACTCTCGTTGGAGGAGAGATGTAGAATATCCATTCTTCAGAGAGAAGGGTATTCACTCCGAAAAATTGCGTCAATTATGGATCGCTCGGCATCAACATTGTCTCGCGAATTAAAAAGGAACAGCACAAAAACAAAAGGGTATGATGTGAGCTATGCCCAGATTCAGACGAAGGCGCGCCGATGGAAAGGCCATAAATTAGAGCGCCAGCCTGAATTACGAGCTGCTGTATTAGACCGCCTTGCTATGGGATGGTCTCCTCAGCAGGTTGCAAATAGGTTGGCGCAGGAACAAGGATGCGCTCAAATATCTTATGAGTCAATTTATCGTTTTATTTATCAGCAAATTAAACGGACAAAAGACTATAAGTGGCGCCATTATCTGCCTAGTGGGCGCTCTACTCGACGAAGCAAGATGAAAAGGAAGCATTCGTCGGTCTCGTTTATTAAGCATAGGGTATCAATTCATAAACGCCCTAAAAGCATAGAGCAACGCAAGCAAATCGGTCATTGGGAAGTTGATTTAATGCAGTTTTCCAAGAAAAAAGGCGCTATTCTGGTAGTACAGGAACGCCTGTCTCGAATTCTTTTTTTATCTAAAATTCCAACAAAGGAAGCGGCGCCCATCGCGGAAAATCTTATTGCACTTTTTACCCAATTACCTAATAACCTGGTTAAAACAGTGACTTTTGATAATGGCACTGAGTTTGCTGAGCATCACCGATTAACTGAACATAACATCAAAACTTATTTTTGCGACCCTTATTCACCCTGGCAAAAAGGAGGCGTAGAGAATGCTATTGGAAGAGTGCGCAGGTTCTTACCACGAAAAACTAATTTGGAAGATATTAATGAAGCGGAACTTTTACAAATTGAAAGCTTATATAATTTGACCCCAAGGAAATGTTTGGGATATAAGACACCGGCAGAATTTTTTTCAAACAAAGTGTTGCACTTCAAACGTGAACGCAGCTCCCCGCCTTCGCGGGGATGACAATTTTCTTAGCTTAATGACAGTGAACCCGAACGGATCGTACACTTTCGCCAGCCTACGGATACAACCCTACGACTCGGTTAAACTTGTCCTGCAACCCAGCTACACCTCTCTCGAAGCATTCAGCATCCAGCGTGCTTTCTCATGAGCTGCGATGCGATCGCTTAACAGATTCGCAGTACCCTCATCTTTATGCTCCTGAGCCAATGCCAGAGCCTGATTCAGGTCTTTTACCAACGTATCATTATCATGTGCCAGTTGAGTAACCATCTCATTAGCAGAAATCCCATATTCGCCTTCCTGAATACGGCGCAGGCTTTCAAATTCTTTAAACGTGGCTGGTGCACGATTACCAGTGGTCACGATACGCTCTGCAATGCTGTCAACAGCTTCGGCAAGCTCAATGTATTGTTGTTCAAACAATCCATGCAACGCTTTAAATTGAGCGCCTCTGACGTGCCAGTGGTAATTTTGAGTTTTAAGATATAAACAGTAGGTATCAGCCATTAATACCGACAGTTTTTTTGCTAATTCACTCATGACTGTCTCCTTATAGTTTTATATAAATAAGATAGTACAAATTCTCGGTAAAACCACAAATTAACATAATTATTTGATAGAATCGAACCCAATTCACCTTACGTATGTCTGAGGCACTATGGAAAATCAACTTTTTACTTTGGAAAACGACTCGCTTGAGGCTATCAACCTGGAGCAGCAAACATCTGCCTTGACTGCCCTGGAATCGGGTCAGGTAGTCTATTTTCCCAATTATTTTTTTGTTTCCAGTAAGAAAACCATGCAGGATTTGCTCACAGACGCTATTCTTGACGGCAAACATAAAAATGTCAGTTATGACTATCGAACAGGAAAATCAGGCGGTTTCAAACAAGATAATAATGGACAATTACCTGCTCTGTTAAAAACATTTATGCACGATTACGCTCTATTTGCCAGAAAGCTTATCGATACCATTTGTCCAGAATACGGCAGCGATTTGATCTGGGGCAGAACCAGTTACCGTCCTGCGGAAATCAAGGGACGGGTCAGTTCAAAACGTAAGGACGATACCCGCGTTCATGTTGATTCATTTCCTGCCACACCGGTTAATGGTAATCGAATTCTCCGGATTTTTTGTAATATTAACCCTGATAACGTTGCCAGAGTATGGGAGCTGGGGGAGCCATTTGCGCAAGTTCTCGAACGCTTCGCGCCCAGAATACCTGCATATAGCCCATTGCGAGCGAAATGCCTGCAAATAATCAAAGCCACTAAGACCCTGCGCTCAGCCTACGATCATTACCAATTGCATATGCATGATATGATGAAACTGGACGATGATTACCAGCAAAGCGTTGCCAAACAACGTATTGATTTCCCGGCCAATAGTACCTGGATAGTGTTCACCGATCAGGTTTCTCATGCTGCCTTAAGTGGACAATACTTACTCGAACAAACCTTTTACTTGCCTGCCGCTGCCATGGTCAACCCTGATTTGTCGCCACTTGCCCATTGGCAAAAAGCGAAAAGCTTTACCTTTTCCAGATAGACTTTATTGCAATGAGTGTTGGGCTTTACAGCCCAACTTACGTGGTTTAAATAAAAAACCCGCCTTTCGGCGGGTTTTTTATTGGGGAGGGAAAATTACATCATTCCCATGCCGCCCATACCGCCCATGCCGCCCATATCGCCAGCACCAGCAGAATCAGCTTTCTTTGGCAGATCAGCAATCATGCAGTCTGTTGTTAACATCAGACCAGCGATTGAAGCTGCGTTTTGTAACGCTGTACGAGTAACTTTGGTTGGATCCAGGATACCCAGTTCAACCATATCGCCGTACTCGCCGGTTGCTGCGTTGAAACCAAAGTTGCCTTTTTCCTGTGTAATCTTGAAAACGATTACAGATGGCTCATAACCTGCGTTAGAAACGATCTGGCGCATTGGCGCTTCGATAGCACGGTGCAGAATTTTGATACCAACGTCTTGATCAGCGTTATCGCCTTTCAGTGTTTCCAGTACTTTCTGAGCACGGATCAGGGCAACACCGCCGCCAGCTACGATGCCTTCTTCAACAGCAGCGCGAGTAGCGTGCAGCGCGTCTTCAACACGTGCTTTTTTCTCTTTCATTTCAACTTCAGTAGCCGCACCCACTTTAATTACTGCGACACCGCCAGCCAATTTGGCAACACGCTCTTGTAATTTCTCGCGATCGTAATCAGAAGAAGTTTCTTCCATTTGCGCACGGATTTGAGCAATACGATCGTTGATTTCAGTTGCTTTACCTTCACCATCAATGATAGTGCTGTTTTCTTTAGTAACCACAACGCGTTTAGCAGTACCCAGATCTTCCAGCGTAGCTGTTTCAAGGCTCTTGCCGATTTCTTCAGAAATAACCTGGCCATTAGTCAGGATAGCAATGTCTTGCAGCATGGCTTTACGGCGATCACCGAAACCAGGCGCTTTTACCGCACATACTTTAACAATGCCGCGCATGTTGTTAACAACCAGTGTAGCTAATGCTTCACCTTCAACATCTTCAGCAATGATCAGTAATGGACGGCCAGATTTTGCAACCGCTTCCAGAACAGATAACATGTCGCGAATACTGGTAATTTTCTTGTCAACCAACAGAATGAACGGGTTCTCAAGCTCAGCGCTCATGCTTTGTTGATTGTTAATGAAGTATGGAGAAATGTAACCACGGTCAAATTGCATACCTTCAACCACAGACAGTTCATTTTCCAGACCGTTACCGTCTTCAACAGTGATAACGCCTTCTTTACCAACTTTTTCCATTGCATCAGCAATAATCTGGCCGATAGCGCTGTCAGAGTTAGCAGAAATAGTACCTACCTGTGCGATTTCTTTTGCAGTTTTGCAAGGCTTGGATTGTGCTTGCAGCTCTTTAGTGATTTCCACAACGGCGCGATCAATACCGCGTTTCAGATCCATTGGGTTCATACCGGCAACAACTGCCTTATGGCCTTCAAGAACAATTGCCTGAGCCAGAACGGTTGCAGTTGTTGTACCATCACCAGCCAGGTCAGAAGTTTTAGAAGCAACTTCTTTAACCATTTGAGCGCCCATGTTCTGGAAGGGGTTTTCCAGTTCAATTTCTTTTGCTACAGAAACACCGTCTTTAGTAACAGTAGGCGAGCCAAAAGAACGCTCTAATACGACGTTACGTCCTTTAGGACCAAGGGTAACCCGTACGGCATTAGCCAGAACATTAACCCCGTCAATCATATCTTTTTGTGCGCCGTAGCCAAAATTTACATCTTTAGCCATGTTTAATTCTCCTAAGATCGTATCAGATTATTTTTCAACAACACCCATGATGTCATCTTCACGCATAACAACCAGCTCCTGGCCGCCGATTTTAACTTCTGTACCAGAATATTTACCAAATAAAACTGTATCGCCTACTTTAACCGCCAGTGCGCGAACATCGCCGTTATCCAGGTGCTTGCCGCCGCCTACAGCAATTACTTCACCCTGCATTGGCTTTTCTGCAGCATTGTCTGGAATTAAAATACCGCCTGCTGTTTTTTTCTCTTCTTCCAGTCGGCGAACTACAACGCGATCGTGTAGAGGACGAATTTTCATACTTCTTTCTCCTGAGTAGAGTTAATCACCATGTGATGCTGTTATGCCTGAACAACATCGATGACTGCAATATGTAGCCTGAAAGTTTTTTTTCAAGAGGGACAATCATATATTTTTTATTTTTTTTAAAACTCTATCCCGTTTTTTATCAATTAACGTAAAAATTGGACGATATATAAGATTATTAGTAACTCCCCACGTCATCCCGAGCGCAGCGAGGGATCTCCCTGCAGTGGCACAATCTCTAACATAATGATCGATATAAATCGTCCCACTCAGGATTTAATGTAGTACGTGCCATTTGTTGGAGATCCCTCGCTGCACTCGGGATGACGGGAGGAGTTACTAAGATTATTGTTTTGCCAATGGCAAGCATTAAATGTACTATTTCCCTTTACCATAGCAATCTACTCGACTCTATGAACGTGTTTATAAAAAAATGGTTGTTTTTATTAACTGGCTGCCTGATCTCAACAGTATTGTTTGCTGCTTCCCCGCTGCCGGCGAATGATGTTTTTCCGCTTACGGTACAAACGTCTGATCCAAACGGATTTACCCTTAACTGGCAGATAAAGCCAGGGTATTTTCTTTATAGCGACCGAATCAACATCAGCGTCAATGAAAACAGCAATCTGCATCTCGGGCAGATCATGTACCCAAAGCCGCAGATAAAAACCGATAAACAGGGCCGTAGCTTTCCTGTCTATCGGAATGATGTCGCGGTGCATGTTCCTGTTTTGGGAATAAGTCCCGGCGAATCATTGATAAAATTGCATTATCAGGGCTGTGCTGATGACGGCTTCTGCTATCCGCCGGAAACCGTCGATATCAAACTTGCCATTAACGGGCAGATGGCGCTTGATTCCGCGCAACTGGATTCAACGGTACAGGTTGCGCCGCAACCGGCAGCAACAAGCAGTCAGGATCAGATTGAATCGCTTTTTTCAGCGCGGCACTGGACACTGGTTTTGCTGACCTTCTTCGGGTTTGGTATATTGCTTTCATTTACCCCCTGCATACTTCCCATGGTACCTGTATTATCCGGCATCATTGTCGGCCATGGCGGCGCCATTACTACCCGTAAAGCATTTCTGTTGTCATTGAGCTATGTACTCAGCATGGCAGCGACTTATGCAGTTATTGGCGCAATTGTTGCAAAGCTGGGCAGTAACCTGCAGATTATTATGCAAGCTCCCTGGGCGATTATCACTTTTAGCCTTATTTTTGTTGTGCTCGCTTTATCCATGTTTGGGTTTTACGATTTAAAGTTACCAGCGACATGGCAAAACCGGCTGGCTGCGCTCAGCCGTAACCAAAGCAGCGGCCATTATCTGGGAGCGGCAGTGATGGGCTGCCTCTCAACCTTGATTTTATCCCCTTGCGTCACAGCGCCTTTAATCGGAGCGCTTGGCTATATCGCTCACAGCGGTAATGTCTTTTTAGGAAGTGCGAGTCTCTTTTTTCTGGGTCTTGGTATGGGTATGCCGTTAATTTTAATCGGCACCTCAGCCGGCAAATGGTTACCGGAAGCCGGCAGCTGGATGAATGCGGTAAAAGCTTTTTTTGGGATATTGCTATTGGCCGTGGCCATTTATCTGCTTGGCCGCATTATCCCCGATACTCTGACTATGGGATTATGGGCAGTATTACTGATATTTTCCGGGATTTATGCCGGCGCCCTTACCCCGGCATTAACCAATGCCGGCAAATTCTGCCAGGGCATAGGTCTGGTGTTACTGGTATACGGGATATTGATTCTAATTGGCGCAAGCATGGGCGGAACAAATCCACTGCAACCGTTGGCAGCCTGGGCTGCTGGCAGGCATGCTCCTGACCTGCTGCCGCTACATAAATCAATTACCAATTTAAATGAACTTGAACAGGCCATTAGCCAGGCGGAGGGTAAACCAGTGATGCTGGATTATTATGCCGATTGGTGTGCATCCTGCGTAGTTATGGAAAATACGACATTTAAGGAAACACAGGTTAGTAAAGCCTTGCAAAATTTTACGGTATTTAAAATTGATGTCACGGCAAATAACAGCGACTCAAAAGCGTTAATGGAGAAATTTAAGGTCATAGCGCCCCCTACTTTTATCTTTCTCGATAATAAGGGTGGAGAGCTTACTCAACTCAGGTTAGTTGGAGAATTATCAGGCAGTGAGTTTATCGAGCGATTGAACGCATATTATAGATAAAATTCATCCATAGAACCTAGACTTTAGCCAGTAAAAAAAATTATAATACAGGCCTTTTATTTTTAAGTTCCATAACCGTGGAGAAATGTATGAATCATCGAGTAGGCTTTGTGAGTTTGGGTTGTCCCAAGGCTTTGGTTGATTCAGAACGAATTATTACCCAGCTGCGTGCCCAGGGGTACGAATTGGTATCAAGCTATCAGGACGCCGGAGTGGTTGTCGTGAATACCTGCGGATTTATCGATGCAGCAGTTACCGAATCTCTGGATACGATTAAAGAGGCTATGGCTGAAAACGGTCGAGTGATTGTCACTGGTTGTCTGGGCGCCAAGGCTGAAGTGATTCGCGATGCCTGCCCTGATGTTTTACATATCAGCGGCGCTCACGCTTATGAAGAGGTGGTTCGGGCCGTTCACCGTCATTTGCCGCCGCCCGCTGATCCGTTTACCCAGCTGGTTCCGCCGCAAGGGATTAAATTAACGCCGCGTCATTACGCCTATCTTAAAATTTCTGAAGGTTGTAATCAAAAATGTACGTTTTGCATCATCCCGACTATGCGCGGCAAATTACAAAGCTATCCGCTGACACAGGTTTTAACCGAAGCAAAACGATTGAAAGAAGCTGGCGTCAACGAGTTATTGGTGATTTCGCAGGACACGAGTGCCTATGGTATAGATACCCGCTATCAACCGGTCGAGTGGCAGGGAAAAACGGTTAATACCCGATTTTACGATTTATGCGAACAATTAGGCGAGTTAGGTATCTGGGTGCGGCTGCATTATGTTTATCCCTACCCGCATGTTGATGAAATTATCCCATTAATGCGCGATGGTTTAATTCTGCCTTATCTGGATATTCCCCTGCAACATGCCAGTTCGCGCGTACTAAAATCGATGAAAAGGCCGGCCAGCAGTGAAAATACGCTGGCGCGTATTGCGCAATGGCGTGAGATCTGCCCGCAGATTACTTTGCGTTCTACATTTATCGTAGGTTTTCCGGGTGAAACGGAAGAGGAATTCTGCGAGTTACTCGAATTCCTGCAAGCGGCCAGACTGGATCGGGTCGGCTGTTTCCAATATTCACCGGTTGAAGGCGCTAAAGCGAATGAGTTGGCCGATCCGGTTCCTGATGAGGTTAAAGAAGAACGTTATCATCGATTTATGCAGCTCCAGGCGGAAATCAGCCGTCAGAAGCTGGAGGAAAAGATTGGCAGTATACAAACTGTTCTGATTGATTCGGTCACTGATGAACAGGTTATTGCCCGCAGCCAGAGTGATGCGCCCGAAATTGACGGTCTGGTGTATATTGATCCTGCGCCGGGTTTGAAAGCGGGAGATTTTGTTACGGTGAGAATCACAGATAGTGATGATTATGATCTGTATGCGGAGCAGGTATAGGTTGGATTTTTAGGCCCTCTCCCCAACCCTCTCCCGATACGGGAGAGGGAGTTAAAAGAGTAGATTGGGCTGTAAAGCCCAACACTCCTTTAAGGCTACAAATACTGTCCTGCTAAGTTGATTACTGCTTTTACCTGTTCGAATTCGGCGATTTTATCCGTTGGCTGGTTCTCTGACAAAAGATACTGATGCAAAATGGCGTGATAGCGTTTATATGCTTTATATAAAACATTATATTCGCTTAACAGAATTTTTTTTGTGGCCAGCAGCTTTTTCAACAGACCGGGGATACTGGTTTCCTGACACAGGGAAGCAGAAGGATGAGCCAGTACACAAAACTGTATGTAAAACTCCAAATCAAGTAATCCGCCCGGGATATTTTTGATTTGATCACTGGCCAGATAACGCAGCATTTTATCCCGCATGGCCTGAACATCTGCCCATAGACTGGCACGCTCCCGGGGCTGGCATATTACTTCATTTTTCAATCGATTAAACGCTGAAGCAATACTGCGGTTGCCAGTAATAATCCGTGCCCTGGTTAATGCCTGATGCTCCCAGGTCCAGGCATTGTTCAGCTGGTAATCAATATAAGCTTCCAGCCGGCTTACTAAAAGACCCGCTTCGCCCGATGGCCGTAAACGGGTATCAACCTGATATAAAATGTCAAAACTTGAGCGGGTAGTCAGCATATGAATAATTTTCTGCGTCAGCCGGATCATAATCCGCTCATCCTCTTGCCGCGCCGTATGGATGAAGACCAGGTCAAGATCAGAATTATAATTCATTTCCCGGCTACCCAACTTGCCATAACCAATAATTGCGAACCGGGATTTTACCCGGACAATCTCCTGGTGTTTCAATGCAAGCTGAGCACAGGCGAGATTTACCACTTCCCCGAGAATAACTTCTGCCAAATCAGCCAGGAAACGGCCCGCAGTAACCGCATTAATTTTTTTCTGCAACTCCGCACGGGCAGTCAGCAACCAATAACTTAATTTAAATTGGCGCAGAATTTCTTGCTGAATTTCCAGCTCAGTGACCGCAGCCAATTGATTTTTTAACTGATTGCGCAGTTGTTTGCGTGATGGCGGATGCCATTTTGTCTGTTGCTCCAGCAACATTTCCAATAAAAACGGATAGTTAACCAAGAGGGATGTTATAAATGGACTGTGCTCAAACCAATACAGAATTTCATTTAATACGCCAGGGTTTTCAGTCAGCAGTGCCAGATAGGCGCTTCGGCCAACAATATTCTCCAATAACCGAATTACCTGTAGCATTACGGACTCAGTATTGTTGACTAATGCCAACTGTGCCAATAATAAAACCATAAAGCGCTCAAGCCTGATACGTGCAGCCTGATGGAGCCGCCGGCAGCGCGAGGAATGTTTAAATTCATGGATAAGGTGATAGCAGCGTTCTGCTTCTTTGTAGCCAAAGCTTGCTAACCAGTTGATTGCCATATTGGTTTCAACATGTCCATTCCACAGGCTGGCAAGTTGATTTGCAAGCAGTCGGTCATTATCTTCATAAACCGGCGCATTAGCCAGCATGGAGCGAAAAATGGTATTAACAATGCGCTGGTATTTATGCAGCCTGGCGAGCAAGTCATCCCAATTCTCAAAGCCGAGAGCCAGTACAATTTGCGCCTGTTTTACAGGATCAGTCGGCAAAGAATGGGTTTGTTGATCATTTAAACTTTGCAGACAATTTTCAAGTCTTCTTAAAAACAGGTAAGCTTTTTTTAACGCATCAGTACGCAATAACAGGTTATTTGCTTTCAAAGCGGCAAGCGCTGCCAAGGCATTTTGCTGACGCAAATGCAGCATTCGCCCGCCGCGTATTAATTGAAAATTCTGGATAATAAATTCAATTTCGCGAATTCCACCGGCGCCACGCTTTATATCATCTAATGCAGGATTAAGTTGTATTTCCCTTTCAATCATTGCTTTCATACTACGCAGGGATTCAATTACGCTGAAATCAACATAACGCCGATAAACAAAAGGCGTTATAAGCCGTGAAAACCAGTCATTGTTGGATCCGCCGAGCAATCGGGCTTTGACCATAGCATAACGCTCCCAATCACGGCCCTGCTCCTGATAATAAGTTTCCATTGCTGCCAGCGAAGAAACAAGCGCCCCGCTTTCTCCATTTGGCCTGAGCCTTAAATCGATCCGAAACACAAAACCTTCTGCTGTCACTGTCTGCATTAGCTGGATAAAGAGCTGGACAACCCGGGTATAGTATTGCTGATTGGAAATTTGCTCCTGACCATCCGTATTGCCTGATGCTGAATACGCAATAATCAGATCGATATCAGACGAATAATTCAGCTCCCGCCCTCCTAGCTTCCCCATCGCCAGAACATAGATTTGAGCACAATCTCCATTGGATTCCCGAGGCTTACCGTAACGGGCCGATAGTTCCTCCTGACAATATTCCAGTATGGCCAGAATAGCGGCATCGGCAAAATCAGACCAGCTAGCCATGGTTTCTTCAACCGTAGCCAAACCGCCGGCTTCACGCAGCATCAGACGCAGAAAATGATAATGACGGAAATGGCGGATCGCCGCGGACATCTGAGGCTGGCTCAGCTTGGGAATTTCGGCTATCCGTTTTTGATAATCGCTAAAAGCGAGCGGCTGCTGATAATCGTTGTCAGCCAACATTTTTTGAATAACAGGTATATGAGAGCCAGCATAGCTACTGGATAAAATCAGCTTGTATGCCGCCTGCGTCAGAGCATGCTCAGGTTTTGCAATGTACTTTTCAAACAATGCTTTACGCGGCAATAAACATTCGGGAATAGAAAGATCCATAGAATTTTGTGTGAGCTTATTTGGTATTAGTTTAGCAATGACTAGTTGTTTTTACTATCCTGTGTTTTTATAGTTGTCACAATTTTTTTGACGTTTTTGCCAACAAAAAACAGATGTTGGGTCAAACGACCCAAACTACGCCTCTTCACGTAGGTTGGGTCGTTTGACCAACAATTTTTAAATAAACACAAAATATCAGATGTTATTTAAATGTAATTATTTGACAACTTTGTCACAATTAGGTAGATTGATAACTGTCACACGATGATTAAAAAAATCACCGGGCAATGAAGCAGAAAAATAACACTCAGGGAAACAATTATGATTAACAATTTTAACAGTATTTTTGCAGGTACAGTATTAATCATGTTAGTTGGTTGCCAGGTTATTTCTGGCGACAGAACCATCGGTGAATACAGTTCTGATAGTGCAATCACCAGTTCTGTCAAAACGGCATTGGTTGATAGCAGAAAAGTTGCGATATCGCGTATACATGTTGCAACAAACAGAGGTGTAGTATTGCTGAGCGGATTTGTTAAATCGCCTGCCGAAAAATATCAGGCAGGCCGTATAGCCGCACAGGTCAATGGCGTAAAAACCGTACAGAACAAACTGGTCGTTCACCCCAATTAGGAAGCGGGTGTTTCTGCCTTAAGGAGGAAAATGGCCACTATCAATGAACTGATTTTTAATGAGCAGAAGCTCTCTAACTATAAGGATAATACAAATGATTAAAAAAATGAGTACAGCATTGTTTTGTTCCAGTGTTCTCCTGGCCACAGCGACTTTTGCGACAAGTTACCACCTGACCAAAGGTGTTTCTACTGACTATGAGTTGCCGCCAGGACAATTACAAACTATTAAGAATCACTTCCCGTGGAAAGTTACTGCAACCTGTGAAGTGCGTGCTGAAGAAAATGAAAAAGACGAAATTATTTTTCAGACGCTGAAAAATCGAATCATTTTAAATGGTGAGATTATTGATGAAGGAAAATCATCTGCATTGGCTCTAAGCAGAGGGGATAAATTCACGTTGGAATTTGACTCGCTGTCAGAAGCTGGATTAACTAATCATGGCGCGCATTTGGTTAATATTAAATGCTCTGTCTAAAACGATTGGATTAATCAAAAACTGTCGCTTAAACGGCACTCCAGATTACGATAAAAGTAATCTGATAATGGGATAGTGTAATTTTGTTCATGAGCATTAGCTCCATTAAATGAAGGGTTTAATTATGTATAAAAAAATCAATATTTTTCTCTTATGTTCAAGTGCTCTTTTAGCTGCTAATTCATTTGCTGCTACTGAAGAAGTAGTTAATGAATCATCCAGTGACTTTATTCCCTGGTATCTTGAATTACCATCCAATGAAGTCAAAACTATAAAAAATCATCTTATCTGGAAACGTCACCGTGAATGTGAAGTTCGCATGACTCAGAACGAAGTTGTTGATTTATACATTCAGGCACTGAAAAAGCGGTCTGTTATCAATGGTATTGTCCTGGATGAAGGCGCAGCTACAACTTTTATTGTTAAACCGGGTTCGATTCTTGACATTGAATTTTATTCACGCGCCCATGTTGGATTTACAAATCTTGGCAAAAGCCTGATCAGTCTAAAATGTAAATAAGCCTTAGCGATTAGCGATTAAAAAAACCTGATTCAGACCTTCCAGTCTGGTCAGGTTTTTTACTTTCTTGCAATAACCTATAAAACAGTTTTTAATACTATTTATACTTCCTCCCAAATAAATACCATGACTAATAAAAAACGTTTGACTATAGGCTGTGTCATTGGCACTCGGCCGGAACTTATCAAAATGGCTGCCATTATTCACCAACTCAAAGCCAGTGATTGGGCGGAAGTACTAATCATTAACACCGCGCAGCATCGTCATTTGCTGGACGATATGCTGGATCTGTTTGAACTGCATCCGGACATTGACCTTGATTGCATGACCGAAAATCAATCACTGGGGCAATTAACCGGAATATTATGTCATAAACTTGATCAATTATTTAACCAGCATTCTATCGATGCCCTGTTAGCGGTTGGCGATACTACCACAGTCATGGTTTGCTCATTGATTGCTTTTTATCATCGGATTCCATTTGGCCATATTGAAAGCGGGCTTAGAACATACAATCGCCATGAGCCTTTTCCTGAGGAAATCAACCGGGTTTTAACTGCACCGCTGGCAACCTGGCATTTTGCGCCCACACTTGCTGAACAGGAAAACTTACGCCGGGAAAATATCCCCGCCGATAATATTCTGGTAACAGGTAATCCGGTGATTGACGCATTATACTGGATTTTAAAACACAAACCCGCACACGATATTTTAAGCGAATGCTCAGAAATTATTGTTGTCACCGCCCATCGCCGGGAAAATATTGGGCGGAACCTGCAGAATATCAGTCAAGCCATACTCACTTTATCAGAAAAATTTCCCGCTATTCATTTTGTATTACCAGTACACCCTAATCCCAATGTGCAAAAAACCATTTTATCTGTGCTTGGCAACCATGCTCATATTCATTTGCTCGCCCCGTTAAAATACGATCAATTTGCGCATTTAATGAATCGTGCAACACTAATTATGACGGATTCAGGCGGCATACAGGAAGAAGCGCCCGCCCTCGGGAAACCCGTTGTAGTACTCAGAAATACCACTGAACGGCCAGCCGTAATTAGTGCAGGGGTCGGCATTCTGGCTGGTACTGATCCCGCTCGCATTGTCGATATTGTAAGCCAGTTACTTACCGATAAAAAGCTATATGCCAGTATGTCGCAAGGACTCTCACCCTATGGGGATGGTCATGCTGCACAACGAATAACAGCGTATCTTAAACAATCCCTGTATTGTTAACTGGTGCTGTCTATCAACACAAAATTTATTTTATAAGGCATTAGCCGGTTGATTAATTTCTCGATAAAGGCTTCATTGGTGGGATCGTCGAGAGCAATAGTCATTGTCTGTTTTTTGGGATTATAATCAATTACAATGACATCATGCCCTTTTAGCCAGTTCCAAACCTTTTGCGGAATAAGTTCCTGATCCAAAGGTTTGATTTGACTTTTAGGCTTTAAAGGCAACCGATATTGCTCTGATAACAGTTCCAACAATTCTCTGCGTGATAAAAATCCTAACTGCTCAAATACTTCGCCTAAGCGCTGCCCTGTCTGTTGTTGTAAAATAACAGCCTTTTCCAGATTTTCGGGGCTGATTTTACGCTTCCTGAGCAGCATATCACCCAGTTTAATGCGATAAGGGGTCAAAATATGGCTACCCGGAAAATGGTGATCTGTTTTATCCCATACCGGTTGTTTGGATGGCGAAGTAGTTTTCGGAGCTCGGTAATACATAGAAAAAGCACGCAGGGCCGCATGCAAATTAATCAGGTTGCCGTAAAACGCACGCGGGAATGCCAGCAACGCAGGAAGCCACCGTTTATATACCCTTCTCACAGCGATCACACGTTGCAGTAAGCGCTCAAACATAACAACCGTCACAAACACAACCAGCCACCATACCCAGGAATGCATATTTAATTGTTCCTGCAGGGAAGGATAAGCAGGGTTAAAATAAGTAAACCAGGAATATAGCAGCCAATATAACAGGACAAAATAACCCAGCCCGTTAATAATATGAGTAAAAAATGATTTTCTATCATGAGCCAGGGTATAGCGGATTATCCATGAGCTTGGCCATTTGGTATGATCCCACTCCTGAAATACGATACCAATAATCCACCGCGATTTCTGGCGCACTGCTTTCGTATATTCCATAGGAAATAATGCACGAGTAGCAATGTATTCTTCCACTGGACGCTGGACATATCCCTTTCTGAACCAGCCTTTTGGTTCCCATTTCATTTTTAGAATGCGCCGGGTAACAAAAATCTGTCTCAATCCCTGTACTCTTATGGCCAGCGACGTCCGGTAATCTTCAGTAAGCGAACTGGTTGAAAAAGGCAACCCGGTTGCGGGATCGGCCAGCGCCTGAAGAACCTGACGGGTAAATGCGGTTCCGACACCGGCAGAAGGAACATGTCCTCGGATAGATTCACGAACGATAATGTCTTTAGTATGATTTTCCGCAAACTCATCAGCATATAGCCAATGGGTGAAATTCCAGATATTCACCGCAAGAGGAAATATCGGAATCTGTATCATCTGATTTTGCGGCATCAAATGATTATAGAGTTTGAATGACATTGGATGAATAATATCTTCGGAATCATGAAACACAAAAATATCAAATTGCTTGCCAATCTTTTTTTCAAATTCCAACGCATACTGAAACATGCCATTTAAGTTTGCCGCTTTATTGGTAGGGCCATTATCCTTGCCAACCACACACTGAACCTGGGGAATTTCCGCTGCAACGCCCTGAACCTCACTCACCGTCTCCGGATCGTTAGGATAAACACCAACAAAAAAATAATAATTTTTATAATCAATGGCATAACAATTGTGGCGTAACATCGTGCCAATCACCCCGGCCTCATGCCAGCAAGGGGTTAATACTGCAATTAACTGCTCCGGCTTGCCGGCCAGACTTTCATACGTCAAGGGAGCAAAATTCCGCATTTTAAACAAACGAAAAATATAGCGATACCAGTAGTAAAGATCAAAAAATAAATCATCTATACCCGACAGGACAAACAAGATTGCAAGCCCGACCAGTAAATACCACATTACAAAATAGCATATGAGAGCAAATTCACCTGGCATCACATTTTCACATAAAATAACATTTGCAAAATACCATTGTTATAGTACTTGCTATATGGATTAACTGAGCCACCTGCAGGCAGATAGACTCCCCTGATATATTCATAACGAAATTCGAGAAAAAACCGATTCGATGGAATGAAACCGATACCGGGTCCAATCTCTGCAATATTATTAAAAAAATCGCGGTTAGTATCTTGCAGCACTCGCCCGCTCATATATAAATTCAGCATACTGCTATGGTACTGCAATAAGCGTATCCCCTGATGGGTTTTTAATGTTCCGATAACATTATTATCATAACGGGAAAAATAAGTCGCATCGCCATATAAAAAGCCATAATATTTCGCGCTTAGCGTTGGCCGTCCAAAATATGCAGGCCGTGCACCCAAATCCTGGTAATACATTAATCCGCCGCGTAAATCGCCACGCCAGCGATTGCGGTTGCGATAGACCAAATCGTAGGCGGCTCCGGTTTCAACAAACGCAACCATAGGAATTGCCTTCACCGGCGTTATCTGGACGCCTGCCCCCATAATCCGGACATTATCTTCATAAATTTGTGGTAATTGCCCAAGAACATCTGTTTTATTATCATCGGTTTGCCTGAATAATAAATACGTTTTGGTCTGTAAAGTATCCTCATGTTCAATACCCAGACGGGCAATTAATGGCCGTACGGTCAACCCAAAGCGCGTTTGTGAAAAGGGCGTGAAAAACAGTTCGCTGAAATAAGGTTTAGGAAAGACTTTTGTTTGCATGCCGGCAAGGTTAGTCATCGCATTTTCCGCTTTCAGCGCCAATTCAGTATCAGTACTTTTACCAGCTAATTTGAAATACTGATAGGCCATATAATTATTCTCAACCTGATTGTATAAATAACCCAGTTGCATGGCGATGTCAGGCTCATAACTTAATGCATAAGCCTGCGAGAAATAGTTGATTGCATCGTTGGGAAGTTTTAATTCAATAGCGAGGTACCCCCCTTCTTTCAAAGCGGTTAAATTGGCCGGGTATTGAACAATAATTTGCTTTAGCAATTGATAAGCAGCTCTCTTATCATATTTTTTCAGCTCATAATACTGATCGAACATAACCATTTCTTTAGACTTTGGCTGTAGAGGCGCGGGTTGTTCAAAGGCAACCGATCGCTTGGCATAGTCGTAACCATTCATAGCCGATCGTCTAATCTTTGCGTCAGTAGATTGGGAAGCCAGTAAAAAAAACTCTGCCGCTTTGGCATACTCTTTCTGATTCATATAAAGATAACCAAGCTGAAGCGCCAAATGGTCAGCCGGCATTTCCTTATAAGCCCTCAAAAAAGCATTAATTGCGTCTGTCGCTTCGCCCTGCTGTAAGGCGAAATATCCCGCTTCTTCAAATACGGCGGCATTATGGGCTAATTTCTCCTCTAACTGCAGCAATATTTTTTGTGCCTGTTCCGGGTCGGTTTGCTTCAGCCTGAAATAATCATTCCAGAGATTGTTAATCACAACCTGCTCGGGAGGAATTACTGCCGTGATTGCGGCCTGGTTGCGGTAATCTGGAAGTGCGGAAGCCATTTGATCATGGAAAAAACGAATCTCTTCAGGTGTAAGAGCAGGCAGTAAAGAACGGGTTTTATCCCAATTGCCTTTTTGATAATATAATTTTGCCAATTGAGCGCTATATGTTTTGTCTTCTGGAAATTGATGGTGCAGCTTTTCAAGAAGCGTTATTGCCCTGACTTCATCACGGACGCTCAGATATTCCTGCGCCAGTGCACGTAAAGCCTCTGGATGCTCAGGGTATTGCTGCAAGAGAATTTCAAGTGCATTCACCGCCGCTTGAGGGTGTGTTTTTTTCAACAGATAATAGCGATCCATCAGCACGACCGGATCACGTTTTAAAGATCGCGCCTGATGGTACGCAAGCGATACTAATCCTGAAAGACCAAATAGGGTAAAGATAGTAATCAGGATTTTCTTTTTAGTGAAAAACATATCCCTTGCCATTGAATTTATTACTTCTACTATACAATAACCTTCAATAGCACAGTCAAGTGTTTTAAGAACAACGTTTTGATATTTCGAAAAATTTTGCGCTAGCTCAATAGAACCACTTTATTTCGGCCCGTGTTTTTTGCCTGATATAGCGCCTCATCGGCCTTTTCAATTAATCGGTTTTTATCAAAAGCAGGGTCAAATTCAGCAATACCTATAGAGACAGTGAAAGACATATGGCTCTTATCAATTTTAATTTTAAGATTTTCGACAAGCTGGCGTAATTTTTCCGCTTTAGCCTGTATTTTTTCCAACGAAACACCTTTCATAATAAAGATAAACTCTTCACCGCCCCAGCGGGCAACCAAATCGCTCTCTCTCAGTTCTGTACGTAATAATTCAGCCAGCTTACAAAGCGCCTTATCACCAGACAAATGACCATAGGTATCATTAATCATTTTAAAATGATCAATATCGAGGAGAATAACCGCAAAAGATCTGGAATAACGCGTGGCTAACATAATTTCTTTTTGGATACATTCTTCAAAATATCGTCGGTTATAAAGACCAGTCAATGGATCGCGAATAGATTGCACCCTTAAATATTCTTTTAAACGAATACTATATAAATTTAACGCAATTTGTTCGCAAACTATTTGTACAAAAGAAATTTCATTTTGCAGGTGTAAACTGTTTTCTCCCAGTTCGATATATACTACGCCCATCATTTCATTTTTCACCAGCAAAGGCGCACAGATATAGCTAGCCGGGATAGTCTGGCATTGGGAAACATGCTTGCACAACATATCTTCTGCAGTATTGTCTGCATGATAAAGTTGATGCCGCAATGACGATAAGCAATTATCAATCTCGAATGAATCCACGGTGCTAATTGGCTCGCCCCATGTCACAGTTGCTTTAGCGCAGCCAGGATCATCAGAAGCGATAAAATATAATTTACCGGAACTGTTGCCAAATAATTTTTTGCTATAACTGCTAATGATTTCATTCGCCTGTTCCATGGAATCATTTGCCTGCAGCATACTTGAAAATTCTTTTAATAGACTGAGCGATTTGTTTTGTACTTCCAGATTATTGACCAGAGACTCCAGCTCCTGACGGTAAAGCATCAATTTATGCTCATTTTCAATACGCTCATTAATATTGGTCGCGATATGGCTTGCTCCAATAAGTTTTCCTTCGGTATCAAAAATAGGATTGTAGTGAATTTCATAATGCAGAGAAGAATTCAGTTTTTCACCAAAGGCCTCAATAACAGTATACGCCTTCCCTTCGAGAGCCTTCCTCCATAAATATTCTGTTTTTTTTCGGTTAGCGGCAGACATGCGTGCAGCGAGCACACTAAAATTCATCCCTGGTTTTAAATCAATTCGAAACAGGCGATAAACTTCATTGTGGTACATGGTATTAAAAACAATAAAATTATAATCCAGATCGATTGCAGCGATATAATCCGAAGAGCCCTCGATAATACCCTGTAAGCGCTCATTAGCGTTACCAGCTACTATTTGCAGTTTTCGGATAGACAGTAATGATTCCGTTAAAATCCCTGCCAGTATCGCGACCAGCACACCCAGAATAAAGGTGGAAGCTGGAAGAACCGGGGAAATAACGACATGATAGAATTCATACGTTGGCTCGAGAATGATATACCAGTTCTGCCCATATAAATTGATAATGGCGGTTTTAGTCCAACGCTGGAAGGCGCTGTCGGTAACATCATTAAAATGCTTTGTGTTACTGTATAAATGCCCGGATGTATCTTTTATTGCAAGATTCACCCCTGCTATACCGATATTTTTTATAAAAGAAGCGAATAATTGCTGGCTATTCATTATCCCAATCATGAACCCTTGAAATTGATTATTTCTATACAAAGGGCTAAACAGAAAAATCCCCTTACCTCCTTGCATTAAATCAACCTGATCACTTAAATGAGCCTCCTGTTTTTTCATGCTCTGCTCGATAACATTGCGCTGGGTGGCATCCAGGTAAAGGTTATACCCGACTAAATATTCATTATTTTCCTTGGGCATAACCCATCGAACAATATAGTGGCTATCCACCCATCCAATCGCTACATAACCAGGCTGATCTTTAATATAACGTAATACATCGGACTCCCATACCTGCCTGGGAGTGCCGCCTTCCTGGCTAAGCCAGCGATTTGATATTCTTGAAAAAGCAGCAACCCGTTCAACCATATAGGTTCTAAGGAGTGTTCTGACATTAGTAATCTTTTCATAAAGCAGGCTATTTAAATAAAGCTCCTGATTTTTCTTGATCTGCTGCCAGCTTAAAAAAGTCAGATTGAGCAATACAAAAGTAATAATTAGTGGAATTAGCGAGAGATAACTAAGTCCTCGGTCGGTATATAAGTAAAAAATTAGCCCGGTACTTAAAAGAATTAATCCGACTGCAGTGTGTACCGCCATCTGAACCCACTGGCCGATACCATAATTGGTCGCATAATTAGTGAAATAGCCGAGAATGGCTAATATGCCGATACTGATAATTAGCAAATTCATTCCGACCTGCAGTTTTAACCGCCTCCTGGGATCATTCCAAAGCAATAATAATATTGAAATGGCAAAAAGGGTAAAACTTAATGCAGTATTGGGAGCCATACGCCCGGGGAATTGATTGGATAATGAGATATACGATTTCATGAATATCTCATCAATTCCTTTATTAAATTGAAAAATGTATTCGCTTAAGGTAAACCCGGCAATAAAAAGTAGTAACAGGCCAAATAAACAGCTTAAGCTTTTTTGATGCAGAGTAAGAAAGGCTAATGCTAAACCGGCGAAAATATGACACAACGCAGTATTAAATTGCATTGGGGAAAAATTATCATGAAGTCTAATCAGTTTGTGCGCCTCAATGCACCAGCCAACTATTACTACAGTGCCTAGTATGGCAACTAAAAACCCGATAATAGCTGGTATAATTGAGAGTCCTTTCACAATCCCTCTGAATTTATTCAAATTGTTAACTATTGTAAGTGTAGTCACTGTGCTTTAATTCGTTCAAGTTTGACTAAATGCTAAATTAGAAAATATGTCATCCCCGCGAAGGCTGGGATCTATCCATCAAACAGGTAAGGAGCCAACTTGAGAAATGGATTCCCGCCTTCGCGGGAATGACAGTATCATTAACAGCATCCTACGCTTATGATTCAGGCTGTAAAGCCCAATACTCTATTTTAGACAATAAAAAAGCCACATAAGGTGGCTTTTTTAAGGTTTTTCTTAACCTATTATTTAGTTGGAACCGGTTTTACGATACCGTCCATGTACCAGGTAGCTTGCACGCCAACCAGATCAGCAGAACCTTTTGCACTGCCGTTCAAAGTAACCGTGTTAGCAGCAGTTCCTTCAACTTTTCTGAGCGGTACACTGCTGTCAACTGAGAACAGGTGAGTGTATCCCAGATCAAGACCGATATCTTCTCTATACTGGTAATGTGCACCAGCAGACAGCGCCCAACGATCGCTGTCAGCAATACGGATATCGCGATCAACATCGTTAGTTGGAGATTGGTCGTAACCGCCGCCTACACGCAGCATCCATTGCTCATCAACTTTATAGTTAGCGCCTACAGCAAAACGCCAGGCGTTATCATAATTTTGTACTGCGCGTGAATTAGCTAAAACACGGCCTACAGTAGGAGCAAATGCAGCAGCATTGTTCAACTGGATGTAGCTCAGCGAATGCCAGCCAGTGTAAACAACAGAACCTAATAACGCCCATTGATCATTCAGATCATGGTATCCGCTCAACGTTGCAATTTCAGGGAATTCAATATCATTACTATATAATGTATTGGTTCTGAAAGATGAAGTAGGACTTGTTAATGGATACTGGGTGTAAGTGATAACGTTGGCAGTAGCCAGCGATCCGCTTAAACGGCTGTAGCCATGGAATTTGTGTTTCATTTTTGACTGATAATTGAAACCAACACGGGTGTGGTTATCATTAAACATTGTCATCAGACCGGCATGGAAACCTACGCCAAAAGAATCGCCTTTATTGTATGAATAGGAATCAAGGCTGGCAGGATTTTGGCCAAGCAATCTCATTACATCAGGAGCGCCGATTACTTTATTGAATTTAACTCGTGCATACTGCAGATCAAGACCCGCACCAATTGCAAAGTTATCAGTAATTTTCGCACCCAGCTCAGGAGCAAGATCAGTAGTAATCAATTCACTGTATGTCGCACTATAACGGACAGCAGAAGTACGGCTCCAGTCAGTAGACAAACCAAATGGCGACACTACGCTTAAACCGGCAGTGATGTTTTCACTCAGAGGCTTGGCATAATGGAACGAAGGAACAAACGCGTCCTTGGCGCCCTGTAAATTTGAGTATGACTGTGTATATGGGACTGGAATACCAGTTGTAGAATAAGTAGTCGTTCCAGACAGTTTGGATGAAGGGAAAACGCCCACTCCGCCAAATACAGCCTGTTGCGTGTTCAATAACGCAAGACCTGCAGGATTGTACCAGCCTGTCGATGCATCGGAGGCTTCGGCCGCAACACCCGCAGCGTAATTTCCAATTGCTCGACCAGAACCTTCAGTATATAACGAAAAACTTCCAGCGTGTGCGCCAGTTGCGATTGCAGCTATAACTGCAGCGCTTATTGTTTTTATTATAGGGCGTTGCATGCTCACTCGACACTCCTTAAAATTTAAAAATGCATCCCAAAATGTTGCAAAACAGCAGCCATAATAAAATAAATAAAATAATTTTCAAACTATTCTCGGAAGTTTTTTTATTTTTTAACTAATTGAATATTCAACAAAAGACCAACATGAAAACAACCAAAGCCAAGTGCTCATAAATCAACATTTTTATTTTTTATCCGCTTGCTATTTCCAATAATGCCATGTTACCTTGTACTTTTTTTGTGCGGGAAAAATTATGCAGCAAATAATAACAAAATTTGGCGGCACCAGTGTTTCTTCTCTGCAAACATGGCAGAACATCGCAAAAATTACCAGCCAGCATATTGCAAACGGATTGCAGCCTATTATCGTTTGTTCTGCGCTGACTCAAATTTCCAACAAGCTTGAAAAAGCCATAGACGCTGCATTATTAAATCAACACAACGAAATCCACCAGGATATTATCCAGAGCCATTTTAAACTGGCAGAAGAATTGGCAATCCCAGCCGAACTTATTAATAATGAACTGACCTTGCTTGATCAGATGTTAACCGGAATTGCCCTGCTTAAAGAGGCCTCCGCCAAAATCCGCGCTCATATTATGAGTCTGGGTGAAATAATGATGACCCGTTATGGTCATCATTATTTGCAACAACAGGGCATAAACTGCATGTGGTTTGATGCCAAACAGGCTTTAATTTCGAAGCCGGTTATCGGGGGCGACTCGGTCAATTACCTGGCTGCGCATTGTGAAAGCCGTCATAATCCGGAATTACGCGGGCAATTACTTGAATCCGGCGCACAGGCTATCATAACCCAGGGGTTTTTTGCCGCGAATCCCCAGGGCGAAACCGTGTTGCTCGGCCGTGGCGGTTCAGACACGACAGCCGGCCTGTTAGCGGCTATCCTGCAGGCGGAAGCATGTGAAATATGGACTGATGTTCCCGGGATTTACACAGCGAATCCTCATCAATTACCGCATGCGCGCCTGCTTAAGCAGCTGAATTATGATGAGGCGCAGGAAATTGCCTCCATGGGCGCCAAAGTACTGCATCCAAACTGTATTCCGCCGGTACGCAAAGCCGGCATTCCGATGATTGTAAAATTTACCCGTATGCCGGAACATTCGGGAACCCGGATTACCAAAGACAGTGATGATCTGGCGCCGCCAATCAAATCTATTCAGGTCAAGCATAGTATTATTCTGGTTTCTATTGATACGCTCAGCATGTGGCAACAGGTTGGCTTTCTGGCAGATATTTTTGCTGCGTTCAAACAACATGGCTTTTCAGTGGATTTGCTCTCGTCTTCCGAATTTAACGTGACTCTGTCCTTAGACAGCACGGCCAAATTACGTGATCGGGAAGCCCTTGAAGCCTTACTGACTGATTTAAATCAGTTTGGGCGGGCGAAATTAATTGAACCATGCAGCGCTGTCAGCCTGGTCGGCCACCATATCCGTACTGTTCTGCATCAACTAGGCCCAACACTGGAAGTATTTGAGGCAAAACAGGTTTATCTGATGTGTCTTGCTTCCAACGATTTGAACTTAACCTTTGTCGTTGATGAATCACATGCAGAAAAATTATGTCAGAAGCTGCATACGTTGCTGATTGAAAATAACCCGCAAAGTTTTTATTACTCCAAAAGCTGGCATGAAGAATTCGGCAACCCCGCCCAGCGTGCAACGCCATGGTGGGAAACCAGACAAAGTACACTGCTGGATTTAGCTGCCCTGCATTCACCCTGCTATGTCTACGATCGGGCAACGCTGCTTGAGAAAGCCAATACCTTACGCCAACTTAAAGCAATCGATCAGCTGTTTTATGCCATGAAAGCCAATCCGCATCCTGAAGTGCTGAAAACTTTTTATCAGCAAGGAATTGGATTTGAGTGCGTCTCTATTAATGAATTGCAATTGGTTCTATCCCTGTTTCCGGATATCGATCCCAAACGCATCTTTTTTACGCCGAATTTCGCTGCAAAACATGAATATGAATTTGGGCTGAAGCTGGGGTGCTATTTGACAATAGACAGCCTTTACCCACTTGAAACCTGGCCAGAGTTATTTAAAAACAGACAATTGTTCCTGCGTATCGATTCTGGCAGCGGTGCAGGCCATCATAAATTTGTATCAACAGCCGGGAATGAATCGAAATTCGGAATTCCCAGGCAGGATTTACAAACAGTTTGTGAATTGGTCAAGCAACATGAAATTGAGGTTATTGGCTTGCATGCCCATTCTGGCAGCGGCATTTTAACGCCGGAATTATGGCAGGATACCGCTCGAATGCTTGCTGAACTCACCTCCGTTTTTCCGAGCATCAAAATTATTAATCTCGGCGGCGGCCTTGGCATTGTCGATAAACCAGGCCAGCAACCTCTGGATCTGGCAGTTCTCGATTCCGCTTTACTCGCAATTAAAGCGAATTGCGAGCAGCTATCGTTCTGGCTTGAACCCGGACGCTATCTGGTTGCCGAAAGCAGCGTTATTCTTGCCAAGGTAACTCAATGCAAGGAAAAAGGCAAAGTCAGGTTCATCGGGATTGAAACCGGCATGAACTCATTGGTCAGACCGTCATTGTATGGCGCCTATCATGAGATAGTTAACCTGAGTAAATTACATGAGCCGACAAAGCATTTTGCCCATATCGTTGGACCCATCTGTGAATCAGGCGATACCTTGGGTTATGATCGGCCGATGCCAGCGACTGCCGAGAATGATGTCATTCTGATAGCGAATACCGGCGCTTACGGGCATTGCATGAGTTCATCTTATAATTTAAGGCCGCCGGCACAGGAAATCGTTCTGGACTAAATGATGCTTATTGACAGTCAACAGCGTATACAGGCAACCGATCCCTGCGGTTCCTATATTGTTCAGGCACCAGCTGGCTCGGGTAAAACCGAGCTGCTGACTCAGCGTTTTCTGCGTTTGCTGGCGAAAGTTAATTCGCCTGAACAGATAGTCGCATTAACGTTCACCCGCAAGGCTGCCAGTGAAATGCGAGAGCGTATTTTACATGCTTTGGCAAAAGCCGCTGCCGGCAAAACCCCGCAATCAGACCATCAGCGCCTGACTTACCAATATGCGACAGAAGCCCTGGCCCAATCCAGGCGATTAGGCTGGCAGTTATTGCAGCAACCTGGCCGTTTGAAAATTATAACCATCGATTCGCTGTGTAATTCACTGACCCAATCAATACCAATTTGTGAACGCCAGGTTCCTTATGCCGGACTTAGCGATCAACCACTGCCCCTTTATATGCAGGCTGCCCGCTCCTGCCTGGAGGATGCTCTGGAACAGGCTGTATTGCAGGAACCGTTAAGCCAGTTGCTCAATCACCTCGACAATGATCAGGAAAAATTGCTAACGTTATTTTGTGATTTGCTGGCGAAACGGGAACAATGGTTAACCGTTATTTATACTGCCCGCGCCCAGAGCCGTGAGTTGTATGAGTATGGACTGGAGCTAATTGAACAACATGAGCTTGAGCGCTTTATTCATTCGGTTCCGGATGATTTGCAAGATGAGTTATGCCGGCTTTGCAGGCAATTGGCGAGCATCGATGCAAACCCGGATTCACCGCGGAGAGCGCTTCGGGATTGGAATGATTTTACTGGCCTTGATCGCGATGTTGCATTTTGTCTGGGTCAATTGTTATTGACTAAAACCAATAGCTTAAGAAAGGAATTTGATCATCATATTGGTCTGAAAAAAGGCGTTTGCGATGACGCGTTATATCAAATGCTGAGAAAAAACAGCAAAGCTCTGTTTGAACAACTGAAAGACAACAGCGATTTTTGTGCAGCGTTGAATCGAATCAGCAAGCTGCCTTACCCGCAATACGAAAATGGGCAATGGCAGATTCTGCAAGCCTTGTTTACCTTACTGCCGCTGCTAGCCGCCCATTTGCACATTGTGTTTCGCGAAGCTAACCAGGTCGATTTCAGCGCCATTGCACAACAGGCATTATTATCGCTGGGTGATGATGACCAGCCAACCGATCTTGCCCTGTATCTTGATAATACGATTCATCATTTATTGGTTGATGAGTTCCAGGACACGTCAATCCAGCAATTTCAGCTCTTAACCAGACTGGTATCAGGCTGGCAATCCGAAGATGGCCGCACCCTGTTTATCGTTGGCGATCCGATGCAATCGATTTATCGCTTTCGCCAGGCCGAAGTCGGTCTGTTTCTGAAAGCATGGAAGTCCGGTATAGGCAATGTCAGTTTAACGCCATTAGAACTGCGCTGTAATTTCCGCTCTACTGCAACAATTATTGATTGGGTTAACCAGCAGTTTCAATTGATTTTTCCGGCACAGAATGACATTGAATCCGGCGCCATTTCTTTTTCGTCAGCAGTGAGTGTATTACCAGCAACCGAGGACAGTAATATTTTTGCTTACGCCTGTGCCTCCAGGCAGCAGGAAGCGGAAAAACTGGTTGCTATTGTCGAAAAGGAATTGACGATATCGACCGATAGCAGCATTGCCGTTTTAGTACGGTCGCGCAGTTTGCTTGCTGATATCATCCCCCTGTTACGAGCACGTCAGATCCCCTTTCAGGGGGTTGAAATTGAAAAGCTTTCAACGTTGCCGCATATCAAAGATGTCTGGTTTATTACCCGCTCGCTATTGCTTCCGGCTGACAGACTATCCTGGCTTTGCCTGTTACGCAGCCCCTGGTGCGGGTTATCTTTGGCTGATCTGCATTGCATTGCAAATTATAATCGCCATAAATCCATCTTATATGCCCTGGCAAATCTCACCGAGATAACCGGCCTAAGCAGCGATGGCCGCCTGCGGGCTGAATTTATTTACTCCGTGATGCAAAACGCGTTAGCAATCCGTCATCAGCAATGCCTTGCGGACTGGGTCAGGAATACTTTGAAACAACTTTATCTGGATCATATCCTGACTATAGAAGAGCAAAACGACCTTGAGCAATTCTGGACTCTGTTAACCCGGCACAACCAGGATGGGATTATCACTGATCTCAAACGCTTTGAAGCAGAACTTGATCAACTTTATTCCCAGCAGATCACGCCATCCCGCCTGCAGATTATGACTATACATAAATCCAAAGGCCTGGAATTTGATTGTGTAATTTTACCTGGACTTGGTAAAAAACCGAATAATAATGACAAACCGCTGTTAAAATGGCTTAAGCTCCCTCTTCAGGAGCAAGATGAACTGTTACTGATTTCGCCAGTCCGTGCAAGCTATAATGAGCAATGTCTCTTATATGATTACATTTCCGATCTGGACAAGAACAAGGAAAACTACGAATTACAACGTTTGTTGTATGTTGCTGCTACCCGCGCTAAAAAGCGTCTTTATTTGCTCGATAATCAACATAAAACCACCAGCAATACTTTTCGAGAACTGTTGCAACATCAGCCTTTTGAGCAGGAACAAGTCAACGAACAAGAAGAAAAAGCCTTGGCATTACCAGTGCTCAAGCGCCTGCCGGTTTCGTTTTATCATAATACAATAGCAACAACAGCCATTCCGTTTTCCAGGATGGAACCAGTCAATTTCACCAACAAACAACGCTTGACCGGGATCATTGCGCACGAACTTTTGCAGTGGATATGCAATAACCATCCAGACGATCTTTCAATGCTGCCATGGACTATGGTCAGCAACCGTTTCCGTCATGCCGGTTTTAGCGATGACGAAGTAAAACAGACAATAGCCCTGTTGCATGATCAGATTACCTTGTTATGCAACGATGCAACAGGCCAATGGATTTGCCGGCAACATGATCAGGAACGCAATGAATATGAGCTGTTAATCCGCAATGACGGCCATGCAACAGTCCGGATTATTGACCGGACTTTCATCGATCAGGGCAAACGCTGGATTATTGATTTTAAAACCGGCCGGGAAGATGACTCCGCAACACTTGCCCATCAACAACAAGTCAACGGCTACGCCCAACTTTTTGCGAATGGCGAACACCCCGTTCATTGCGGTGTTTATTATCTGTCTACCTGTTCCTGGGTAACTTGGGAATATGGCGCATAAAGTTTATCTCGCATTGACATAATTATTAACTAATGTGTAGACTAAATGACCTATTATCAACCAGAGAAGTTCATGCCTTTAGATTTTTTTGGAACCAAACTGCCTTTAGAACATAATCCCAATGCCGCATTACTTAAACAAGCTACCAACTTCAAATTGAAATCCGAGGCCCGGTCAAACGAAGATGTCTACCAGGCTTACCAAATATTACTTGGCGAACTGAAATTAAATGATGATGACTTTCAGTTTAAATGCGACCAGCATATTTTTGGTTATTTAGTAATTACTATGACAATAAAAGATTTTGAGGGAGAGGAAAGCAAAATCAGGTACCCAATGAATTTTATGCAGATAGCAAAACAATGTAACAGCTCGGCAAGCCCCTTGTCTACAAACCAGCATGCAATTTTACCCGCTCTGCTCCGCAACGCGGGCGGACTGATTTTAAATAAAAAATTGCCATTTGACCCGACATGGATTGATTCGCTTGCTTTATCTCAACAAAGCCGATTACTATTAAAATCGCGCTGGGAGAGATATCAGCAATTTGAAGTGGAATATGTACTGACAGCAGAACCCCAAGAAGACGCATTGTCGGTTAATGAGCGGGAATGCTGTCACTGTTTTATTATGTAAAATTATTAGGAATATTTTATGAATACATTAATTGTCTGTCTGTTTATTGCAACCATAATGCCTTATCTGGCCAGAATCCCGGTTGGTTATGCGATGGCAAAAGCAGGCGGCTATAATAATAATGAACCGCGCTCCCAACAGGCAGGCTTGACAGGGTTTGGCAGCCGTGCCGTTGCAGCTCACCAAAATGCGTTTGAGTCATTACTGATTTTCGCCGTAGCGGTCTTAACGGCATTGGCAACTGGCCATACTTCAGCTTTAATCCAGAACCTGGCTATTACTTATATAATTTCCCGAGTCGTTTACCATATCCTGTATCTTATTGACTTAGCCAGCCTGCGTTCACTGATTTGGTTTATTGGTTTTGCTTCCTCACTGGCAATACTCGTGATGTGTATTTCCTGATAACGATTTGATAGAGACAGGCAAGTCCATCATGCGCAAACAAATCGTCTATACTGTAGTATGTGTCTTTTTAGCGGCCACGAGTTTTGCCAGCGCTATGACAGAGCCGCGATCAACAAAACAGCACAGAGAGTTTCGCAATGATGTACTTGCCTATGTCAACAATTGTGCCGGAAATATATTGGACAACTTACCCCTGCCATCTGCAACCCGCTTTAATGAACACTGGGACAGGCAATATGCTCATGCCTATTGGTATATTACCATTACTTTGTTTGACCAGGGTCAACTGCTTGGTCAAGGAACCGCCACAACCGATAAAATTGCCCAGACTTTGTGCCAGGCAACCAGGCTTGCACTCACCAATGCTGGAATTACCGCCGCAACCAAAGTAAAATATAAAGCATTGCGCGTTATCATTACCTTCAGCTATCCGCCTGACAACTATTATTCATTCATCAGTTATCAAGGCAATGCCTATGAGTTAATGGGCGGCCGCATACCGCTCCGACTTTTTGAAACCAATCAGCTTAAACAGCAAATTGCAGCCAGCCAACGCTATTTAATGCATGTGATGAATCCGCAATTTTATGGGTTTTACAAGGTTTATCAGGCAAAATCCGATCAGGACAGCACCCTGCTGCGTACAATTTATAGCGCTTCCAGCCTGTACAGCTTTATAAAACTATACCGCTATAATCATGATCAGGCACTTGAAAAGAATTTCAGAAAAATCGCCGGATTTCTTTTATCCATGCAGGTTAAAAACGGCAAAAACGCCGGCGGATTCTATTATGCCTACAATATTAAAACCGATAAAAAAACCTGCAAGCTGGTTGCCGGCACTGCCTCAAAAACCATTTTTACCTTGCTTGAGCTTTATGAATTCTATCATGATGAAGTGTACCTTAACGCCGCCCAAAAAGCCGGCGATTGGCTGCTGACTATGGTACAGTCCGATGGCAGCGTATGGCCGGAAGCGATTTGTGTAGGCGATCAATGGCATTATGTCAAAAAACAATCTTTTTTGTATTCGGGCCAGGTTTTGTCTGCGCTCTCTCGCCTTGCTGCTGTTACCCATGCCAAACGTTACTACCAGGGAGCAAGCCTTATCGCAGGCCGCATCAATGAACAGGTCAGGCAACAAAATTACTTTGTCGGCGATGATTTCAGGGCTCCTAATACCGTCTCAACCAGTTGGGTAGCCATGTCATTGACAGATTATGCCAGAATAAATCACGCCCCTTGGGTACGTGATACTATAAAACAGGCGGTCGATCAGGTTTTGGCCAGACAAATTAATAATCCACACGATGTTTATAATTACGGCCGCTATCTTGATACCATGACCACCAGCGGTAACGGCTGGATTAATGAAGTATTTACCGAGTTATATCGCGTCTGTCTTAGAGATCCCATTGGAGATTGCAACAGATTACGTGAAGCGGTAATCAAAACCAGCCGCTGGCTGCTGCAGAATGCCTATACTGAGATCAACGCTTACGCCTTGAAGAATCCTGCCAACGCTATTGGCGGTTTTATTCGTAATTACGTCAACCCCACGGTACGCACTGACGCTGTGTGCCATGGAGTGAACAGTCTGGTAAATCTGGCCGAGATTACTGGCAGTAATAATGAAACCATCATACTGCCAGAGCAGCGGTTTGAAGAAACGATTGGATTACTCAGGATTGGCAAGGGGCTTTAAAGATAGCGTCAGCCATGCCGCCTGCCACTCTACCCTTCACCATCTAACTACGCTATCATTGCTATTATTTCGATTTTGTGTGCAATATTATGTCAGAGCAAGTAGCTATTGTTGAAAAACTTACCCAATTACGCGATCCGTTTTTAAATCTCACCGCCGAACAAATGAATTTGAAAGCAGGACTTGAAGCCACTGGCAATGGCTATCATTTACAACTGCAAGCCGGTTTTCCAATAGAAACATTAGACGCAACCTATCTGCCGCTGTTAAAAGAAGCGCTTGGTTCCAAAGTTCAGGTTACGCTGGAATCGCGTATAAGACCGCGCAAAACCCAGCTTGCAGGCCATGGTTTAAGAGGAGTCAAAAATACCATTGCTATTGCTTCCGGTAAGGGCGGAGTCGGTAAATCAACGGTTACCGTCAATCTTGCCGTCGCATTAGCTAAAGCAGGAGCGCGGGTCGGTATTCTTGATGCAGATATCTATGGTCCAAGTATCCCCTTGATGTTAGGTAAACATGAACCGGTTCAATTGCAGGATGATAATTATCTGCCGGTAAAAGTACATGGCCTTGAAGCGATGTCGATAGGCTATCTGACCGACAGCGAGCAAGCTCTGATCTGGCGCGGCCCCATGCTTGCCAAATCGCTGCTGCAAATGCTGGATATTACGTTATGGAATGATCTCGATTATCTGTTTATTGATTTACCGCCAGGCACTGGCGATATTCAGCTAAGCCTGGTACAGAAAATTCCTTTAACTGCCGCAGTGATAGTCACTACCCCGCAAAACGTTGCTACGCTTGACGCTCAGAAAGCAATTAAAATGTTTGAAAAAACCAATATTGATGTCGCAGGTGTGGTAGAAAACATGTCTACCCATATCTGCAGCCATTGCGGGCATCAGGAACCAATATTCGGTGAAGGCGGCGGAGTCCAATTAAGCGCCAATTTTAATGTGCCGCTTCTTGGCCAGTTACCGCTTGACAGTATAATCCGCCATCAGGCAGATCTGGGAACACCATCTGCTTCAGGGAATGATCCTCGGGCGCAGCAATTCAGCAAAATTGCCCTGCGGCTTGCCGCGGCTATCGCCGCAAAGCCTTTGAACTATGCAGAAAAATTCCCTCCAATCAAAGTTGAATAACAGGTTTTACTTTGCCATTTCTCGGGTTTTATGGTATTTCATGTTAAACTACAAACTTTTACCTTAAAGTGAACAGCAATGTCTGCCAATTATACAGCTGAAGCGATTGAGGTGCTGAGCGGTCTTGAGCCCGTTCAGCGCCGTCCCGGAATGTATACAGATACGACGCGCCCTAACCATCTGGCGCAGGAAGTGATTGATAACAGCGTGGACGAGGTTATTGCCGGCTTCGCCAGTAAAATTACCGTCACGCTGCATGAAGACGGCTCCATAGAGGTAGAAGATAACGGCCGCGGGATGCCGGTTGACCTGCATCCGCAACTTGGATTGAGCGGCGTGGAAGTCATTATGACCCGCCTGCATGCCGGCGGCAAATTCTCCGATAAAAACTACAGCTTTTCAGGCGGTTTGCACGGTGTAGGGGTTTCGGTAGTTAACGCCCTCTCTGAGCGGGTTGATGTAACTATCAAGCGTAATGGCATCACCTATCAAATGGCTTTTGCAAACGGCGATAAAATCCAGGAATTGAATGAAACCGGCATCTGCAAAAAACGCGAAACCGGAACCCTGATCCGCTTTTGGCCGAATCCCAAATATTTTGACTCGCCCCGGATTTCGGTAAAACAGTTGACTCATACCCTGCGCGCCAAAGCAGTCCTTTGCCCCGGGCTGGCAATGACTTTTATCAATAAAATTACCCAGGAACAAATCGACTGGTGTTTTGAAAAAGGATTAGCTGACTACCTGCAACAATCATTGCCTGAAAATTATTTTCCCGAGGAACCGTTCACCGGCGAATTCAGCAGTGACGAGGGTACAGTAGACTGGGCGGTAGCATGGTCTGAAACGACAGCGGCCAGCCTTAATGAAAGCTATGTCAATCTGATTCCTACTGCCCAGGGCGGTACACATGTTAATGGACTCAGAAGCGGATTATTTGACGCCCTTGCCGCATTTTGCGAATTAAGAAACCTGCTGCCTCGCGGTGTAAAGCTCGCAGCTGATGATTTATGGGAGCCATGCCGTTATGTGCTTTCAGTAAAAATGAAAGAACCGCAATTTGCCGGCCAGACTAAAGAGCGTTTAAGCTCAAGACAAACAGCCGGCTTTGTCAGTAATGTGGTGAAAGATGCGTTTGCCCTTTGGCTGAATCACCATCGCAGCCAAGGCGAAGCAATTGCCGGTTTTGCCATTGAACGGGCACAAAAACGACTTAAACAAGCCAAACAGGTTGCTCGCAAGCGTGTGAGCCAGGGTCCTGCCCTGCCCGGTAAACTGGCTGACTGTTTACAACAGGATTTAAACCAGGCTGAATTATTTCTGGTTGAAGGGGATTCTGCAGGGGGGTCTGCCAAACAGGCGCGTAATAAAGATTTTCAGGCCATTCTGCCATTACGCGGCAAGATCCTGAACTCCTGGGAAGTCGATTCATCCCAGGTTCTTGCCTCTCAGGAAATCCATGATATTTCGGTTGCAATCGGCGTTGATCCTGGTTCTGATGATTTGTCCGGTTTGCGTTATGGCAAATTATGTATCCTGGCAGACGCCGATTCAGACGGCGCTCATATTGCAACTCTGATTTGTGCGTTATTTTTACGCCATTTCAAACCCTTGATCGCCGCAGGTCATGTCTATGTCGCTATGCCCCCGCTTTATCGAATCGACGCCGGAAAAATCGTTCATTACGCCCTTGATGATGAAGAAAAAGAACGCATCATTCTGGAGTTAAACGAGAAATACCGCGGCAGAATCAATGTCCAGCGCTTTAAAGGTCTTGGTGAAATGAATCCCATGCAATTACGGGAAACCACAATGGATCCAAATACCCGGCGTTTAATTCAGTTAACCCTGGACGATGAGCAGACAACCATGTCTTTAATGGATATGATGTTAGCTAAAAAACGCGCTGCTGATAGAAAAGTCTGGCTGGAGACTAAAGGCAATCTGGCTGAAATTGAGTAATAGAGGAAAACCTTGATTACGCTGCGCTGCATCAAGGCTACATTTATTTAAAAGCGTAGGTTGGGCTGTAAAGCCCAACACACAGCTCATTGCATTATTTTTACGCATTAAATTTACAATAAAGTAAAGAAATATTACTTTACTGTAAAAGAATTTATATTATACAATTTGCATCACATTGTTGCCATAAAACCAGGAAGTGAAAAATGTTAATGAATGCTGTTACTACCAATTTACGCAAACTGCGTGTTTATCAAAGCCGTAATTTGAAATTCGATTTCATTTCTGCGATAGTTGTTTTTCTAGTCGCCGTTCCTCTTTGCCTTGGCATTGCATTAGCCTCTGGCGCTCCGTTGTTTTCAGGTATTTTAAGCGGGATAATTGGAGGGATTGTTGTTGGCTCACTCAGCGGTTCACAAGTCAGCGTAAGTGGACCGGCAGCCGGTATGGCAGCTGTTGTGTTAACGGCGATCACGCAATTGGGGGATTTTAATACTTTCCTTCTGGCACTGGTACTCGCTGGCGTGTTCCAGATTATTGTCGGCAGCCTGCGGGCCGGATTTATTGCCGAATATGTTCCGTCCAACGTCGTGCAGGGACTTTTATGCGCAATTGGCATTCTGTTGATTGTCAAACAGATTCCACTGGCATTCACCCTTTCCTCTGATCTTAAACAGCTTCAGGGTCATCTGCTTGAAACAACTGAAGGCTTTACTATACAACCGCTTTACGAATTGTCCCATCATCTCAATACAGGCGCTATTATCATCTCCTTCGTATCATTCGCCCTGTTAATTTATTTTGATAAAACAAAATTAAAATTTTTACAGGGAATTCCAGCGCCAATTATTGTTGTCATTGCCGGGATAGTCATTAATGAGTTGTTTATTGCAAGTGGTTCAACATTTGAACAAAACAGCCCCCATTTGGTTAATATTCCAGAGCATGATGGTTTTACTGATTTACTTAATCAACTGCAATATCCATCCTGGTCAGCATGGAGCAATCCCAAAGTTTATTTATACGGTATCATTATTGCCATCGTTGCTTCGCTTGAAAGTCTGCTTAACGTTAAAGCCGGGGAAAAACTGGACTATAAGCACCGTTACTGCTCAAAAGATCAGGAATTAATTGCTCAGGGTTGCGGTAATCTGGTTGCTGGTCTGGTCGGTGGTATACCGGTTACATCTGTTATTGTCAGAACCTCGGTTAACGTTCAATCGGGCGCGAAAACCAAAGCCTCTGCAATACTTCATGGGCTTTTTCTGTTTTTAGCTGTTCTGCTTATTCCGGGCTGGTTAAACAAGATCCCGCTATCCTCTTTGGCCGCTATTCTTATTTATACTGGATACAAACTGACCAAACCTGCTATTTACAAAAATATTTACCGCCAGGGGCTTGATCGTTTTATTCCGTTTATTGCAACAGTCATCAGCATTGTTCTGTTTAATCTCTTACTCGGAATTGTGATCGGTCTGACAATCAGCCTCTTTTATATTTTGAAAACCAACAGTCAGGCAAGACTCGATATTATTAAAGAAAACTATCCCAACGGTGTGACCAGCCGTCTGGTGCTGCCGCAACAAATCACTTTTCTGAATAAAGCGTCTCTGGTTGCTGAACTCGATTCCATACCGCGTAACTCGCAACTGATTATTGATGCCCGTTATGCCAATTATATTGATAAGGAAATTATTGAGTTAATCAAGGAATTCCAGGAAGAGAAAGCCCAAAACCGACAAATTTCCCTGAACCTGATTGGCTTCAAAGATCATTATGATATTCACGATTATATTGATTTTATTAATGTCACAACTTATAACGTTCAATCAACCTTAACGCCAACCGAAGTGTTAACGGTATTACGCGAGGGCAACCAGCGTTTTCTCAACGATACCCGTATCCACCGCAGTTCTAAAATCGACATTAGACATACGGCAATGACGCAACATCCTATTGCAGTCGTGCTCGCCTGTATTGACTCACGCGTTCCGGTTGAAACCATTTTTGATATGAGTTTCGGCGATCTGTTCTGTATCCGTGTTGCTGGTAATGTGGTGAATGAAGATGTATTGGCCAGTATGGAATACGCCTGCCATGTTGTTGGCGCAAAGCTTATCGTAGTTTTGGGGCATACTCGTTGTGGAGCAATCCAGGCGGCTTGCGATGGCGTAGAAAAAGGCCATATCACGCAACTGCTGGCAAAAATCAAACCCGCGGTTAATGCCGAAACCGAAACACAGGCAAACCGTACCGGCCAAAACCAGGAGTTTACCGCCAATGTCACCTCACTGAATATTGCCAATACGCTGCAGCAGATTTATCAAAATAGCGAAATTTTGCGAATTATGGTTGATCAGGACGAAATTGGCATGGTTGGCGCGATTTATGATGTAGGAACCGGGGTAGTTGATTTTGATGATTATAGCGACGACTTGAACCGCCTTAGCCATGATCATAATAATATCGCTGAAAAAACCCGCTTGTTGCTGCAACAGGCAAATGAGGAGCAATAAATAATTACACAGCATGCCAAAATAACTGTCCTGTGCAAAGAAATTCTCCCTTTGTACCAAACAATTTTTTTGTATTACGTGTAGGTTGGGTCGTTTTGACCCAACATTACCAATCTTCAATCACTTTTCAGATCTGAGTGCTTGATAAAAAAAGCTTGTTGGGTCAAAACGACCCAACCTACAAAAATTGTCCAGCAAAAGAAAATTGTCCTGTGTCATCCATTAAATTAATAATCTCTTAAGTTTTTTTATGTATATTATATATACTAATAATCAGGAGTACATGCCCATGGTAAGAAATTCCAGCCAGTTAACCTCTCAGAATACTAATTCCCCAAGGCAAGAGCAGGCAAACACGGATCCGAATCAATTTGAAACCATTCACGAGTTTAATACGCGTATACTGGCTGCTATAGAGCAAATTAAAAATATTGATGTGCGTCGAAACAAATACGCGGAAATGATAAGCCAAGCCCTACTAGCTAAATCACGTAGCTTCAAAAGGGATTTTATGACTGATCTCTATGAGAAGGCTAAGAGTTCGGTATGTTTGCTAGACTTTGATCAGGTAAAAACTCTTGATACGTTTATTATAATGGGCGAAGTGTGCAAAGCTGTAACAGTCCCTGGCGGGCAAAGCCAGCCGCACAGAGTACATGTTTCTGCGAATACTGAAAATAATGCGCAACATAATGAAACAGTGAATGAGTTTGACAGTCGCATAAGCTCAACTTTACCACAACTGATAAAGGGAAAAGAGAAAACTTATAAGGAAAATTATTTGCAAGCAGTAGCTCGTGAAATAGTGGGTAAGTCCCCTGAATTTAAAAAAGCATTCGCGCTATTTATTTTAAACTCACCCAGTCACATACTGAAGCAGGAAAGGCATTTTTTCCGCAGCCAAAAATATTCTAACGAAACTTTGTCAGTGCATAAACTGGTTGCCAGTTTATTAAAAAATCAGGTGCAAATAGTGAATAACAAGGTAGTGATTGATGATAATCACACGTTGTCACGACATGCAGACGAGTGTTTTAAAAAATCTTGATACATAAACAATTGTCATTTCATCCGGCTCAAACCCGTTCGGCCTGAGGAAAATCCGTAGCATTTGTCTCGTAGGCTTACCATACCAGAGCTTCGAGACAGCGCTAAAGCGCTTCCTCAACCCGAACGTTTTTGTGAAGTGTAGAAATTTACTTCCTTAGTTTGACGGATACGCGCTTAACCGGCAACCTACCCTGTTTCCATCCACAGAACCTAGCATTTTCGCGTTTATTGGGTATAATTTTTCTATTTTACTTACAGGAATGAATATGCGCACATCGCAATGGTTTCTATCAACCCTCCGTGAGACTCCCAATGACGCCGAAATCGTTTCGCATCAGTTAATGTTACGAGCTGGTATGATCCGTAAATTGGGTTCAGGACTTTACACCTGGCTGCCGTTAGGATTGAAAGTACTGCGTAAAATAGAACAAATTACCCGCGAAGAAATGAATCGGGCTGGAGCGATGGAAGTATTAATGCCAGCTGTCCAGCCAGCAGAGCTCTGGCAGGAAACCGGACGCTGGGACACTTTTGGCGGTCTGTTGCTGACTATGGCTGACAGCAATGGCCGTGATTATTGTTATGGCCCGACTCATGAAGAAGTCATTACTGATGTCATGCGCAACGAACTGCGTTCCTACAAGCAATTACCAGTAAATTTTTATCAAATCCAGACTAAATTCCGTGATGAAATTCGCCCTCGTTTCGGGGTGATGCGCGCCCGTGAATTTATTATGAAAGATTCCTATTCATTTCATCTGAGTCAGGAATCATTACAGCAAACATACGATGCGATGTATGCTGCTTATTGCCGAATCCTGAATCGTCTGGGTTTGAAATTCAGAGCAGTGGAAGCAGATACCGGTGCAATTGGCGGTTCTGCCTCGCATGAGTTTCAGGTTATGGCTGATGCTGGTGAAGATTTGATTTTTTACAGTGATAGCAGTGATTATGCCGCTAATATCGAGCAGGCAACCTGCGCGATTCCAGCTAAAGCGCAAGCGTCTGATGCCGCAATTGAACTGGTTGATACCATTGGTCACAAAACAATTGCGGAGGTTTCGCAAGCCTTATCCATTCAGCCAGCAGCAATGATTAAAACGTTGATTGTGGAAGGCGCTGAACACCCCTTGGTTGCCTTGGTTTTACGTGGCGACGATGAACTAAACGAAATCAAAGCCGCTAAACATCCATTAGTCAAATCACCATTAAGCCTTGCTGATGATAAAACCATACAAACAGCATTAGGTTGCCCGGTAGGTTATCTCGGGCCAGTGGGTTTATCTATTCCGGTAATCGCCGATCATCAAGCCCTGGCTTTATCTGCATTTGTCTGCGGCGCCAACCAGGCTGACAAACACTATATCAATGCAGCCTGGGATCGTGATGCCAAATATCATGACGCTTATGATTTACGTAATGTAAAGGAAGGCGATATCAGTCCGGATGGTAAAGGTACGCTGAAATCATGCCGTGGTATTGAAGTCGGCCATGTTTTCCAGCTTGGCGACAAATATGCCCGCGCCATGAATGCGTCTGTGCTTAATGAAGAAGGAAAACTGCAAACCATGCTGATGGGTTGTTACGGTATGGGTATTAGCCGAATGGTCGCAGCAGCTATTGAACAGCATCATGATGAGAAAGGTATTTTATGGCCAGCAGCGCTTGCGCCATTCCAGCTCGTCATCATTCCGATTAACGGTCACCGCTGCCCTGAGGTCAAACAGGCCGCAGAAGAGTTATATCAACAGTTGATTGCTCAAGGGATTGAAGTATTGCTTGATGATCGTAATGAGCGTCCTGGAGTCCTGTTTGCTGATAGCGATCTGATTGGCATACCACACAGACTGGTTATCAGTGAGCGTCATTTGCAGCAGCAATCTGTTGAATATAAGGCACGGAATAAAGATGAAGCTGAAATGATTCTGCTGTCAGAATTACCTGCGTTTTTGCAGACATTATTGTAATAAAAATGAGTGTTGGGCTTTACAGCCCAACCTACATTTTACTAATAAAAAACATCAAAAATATTCATTAAAAAATCAAATATATTTACATCAAAAAGCATTGTGGTATACTGAAATTCCTATAGGCGATTAAATAAAATATTAGATAGCTTATAGATGATTTTTTATATAGAAAAACCATCATTTAATTGTAATTAAAGCTTCGTTTTATTCGTCGCTTATAGGCACATAAAGTGTTAACTCAATATTTAGAGGAGAACTATTATGGCTGGCACACATGAAGGTGGTATCAAAGCGGTTAAAACCCGTGAAAAAAATGACCCAGGTGCAATGAGTAAAATGGGCGCCAAAGGTGGTCATGAATCAAGCGGCAGAAAAGCTATGGAAACTCGGGCTGAAAAATCCGGGAAAAGCGTAAGTGAAATTGCTGCTGATATGGGCCGAAAAGGAGGCCAAAGTTCCCATGGCGGACATTCTTCAAAAAAAGAAGAAGACAACGAATAATCCTCCTTTCTTCCAAAAACGGCTTTATCAAGCCGTTTTTTGTTATCAAAATGCCGCCATAACTAGTGAAAATTGAGTGTTGGACTTCATTAAACCAGTGCAGATTGGGCTGTAAAGCCCAACACTCCTTTAATTTATCAATTAACGGTTAATACGCTGGCCAATAATCGCTTCGTATAGGCATGCTCAGGGGTTGTTAATATCTGCCTGCAAGAGCCGCTTTCAACTGCCTTGCCATGACGCATGACCAGAACATCATCGGCCAGATAAGATACCACGGCCATATTATGAGTAATAAATAGATATGAAATGGCTGTCTCGTATTGCAATTCCTTAAGCAGATTAAGAATCTGGGCTTGCACTGAAACATCCAGAGCGCTTGTTGGTTCATCACAGATTAACACTTCCGGCTCAGTTGCCAGTGCGCGCGCAATACTGATCCGCTGGCGCTGCCCGCCGGAAAACTGATGCGGGTAACGGCTAAGGCAGTTTTTAGGTAAGTTAACCTGATCAAGCAAAAGAGCCTGCCTGCGCTGAATCTGGCTTGACGACACACCTTGCGCAATCATGCCTTCGGCAATAATTTCACCAATACTCATGCGCGGGTTCAGAGATGAGTATGGATCCTGAAAAATAATCTGTACTTTTTTTCGATATTCTTTCAACGAACGCCCCGACAGCTGCAAAACATTTTCGCCTCGATAATGAATCTGTCCTGAAGTGGCAGTGATTAGCCTTAATAATGCTCTGCTAGCAGTTGTTTTTCCGCAACCTGATTCACCAACCAATGCCAGTGTACGTCCTTTGGCAAGTTCAAAGGACAAACCATCAACGGCTTTAATAGTCTGCCCCTTTCGCAATAGCCGCTTTCCAATCTCGAAATACACCGACAGATTATCTACCGTAAACAAAATTTCACTATTCTCAGGCCGCTCCGGCCACTGTTTTGAAATTTCATCAATTGCAGGAAGTTTATGATGTTCCGGATATAAATGACAACGTACAGACCGGCCGTCAATAGTTTGCATAACCGGCATAATATCGGTACATAATTCAAAACGATGCGCACAACGCGGATGAAACCGGCATCCTGAAGGCAGTGCCGACAATACAGGTACGGAACCGGTTATTGTCTGCAGATAGTTTGACCGTTTAGCTATATCTGGAATGGAAGCCAGCAACCGCTGAGAATAAGGATGTTTTACCTCATTGAAAAAGACCTTTGCCTCCGCTACTTCAACCAGTTGCCCCGCATACATAACACAAACCCTGTCAGCCGCTGTCTTAACTACACCAAGATCATGCGTTATCAGTAACATACTCATCCGGTATTGTGCCTGTAATTTTTTAAGCAATGCCAGAATTTGCGCCTGAATAGTCACATCAAGTGCGGTTGTTGGTTCGTCTGCAATTAAAATATCAGGGTTGTTGGCTAAAGCCATTGCAATCACGATACGCTGTTTCTGGCCGCCAGATAATTGATGCGGGTACTGATTAAGCCTGAGTTCAGGTTCTGAGATTTCGACTTCCTGCAGTAATCGGACAAGCTTTTCATGCAAGGTTTTTCCGGTAAGTTGCCGATTCTGATTAACCGCCTCAGCTAACTGGTCTCCGATTTTTTTAACGGGATTTAATGCCGTCATTGGCTCTTGAAAAATTATCGCCAGTTTTTTACCGCGCAGCTGACGCATGACTTTTTCCGGCAATTCAAGTATGTCCTGATTATCAATATTAATCTGACTTTTTTGACCATATACCGCATAGTGTGGAAGCAGCCGCATTAAAGCTAATGCTGTTAATGATTTTCCACAACCCGACTCCCCCAAAAGCGCAACCGTTTCTCCGGGAACAAGAGTAAAACTTATCTTGTCAACTGCCGTTAAATGGCTTCGCGCACTTTGAAAACATACGCTTAACTGCTTGATTTCATTGCTATTGGTCATCAGAAACTGGCGAAAAGAAATATCACCACACTCTAGCAAGAGAACAGTAGGCAGGCAAGGAGTTTGTAGGTTGGGTCATTTGACCCAACAAAGGATGGTTAGCTCAACCTGCTCCATTTGTGTGGGTTGGGCTGTAAAGCCCAATGGCGCTGCCTTAAGCTGTACAAAAATTGCGATATAGAAAAAAAGAGCTAA
>NZ_JBHSAB010000032.1:0-548 GCF_042649825.1 Legionella dresdenensis
AAGGCACTATTCATGAGTTAGTTCGCTCGGTGGGTGTTGGTTCATTAAACAAAGCGCCGCGGGCGTGGGGGTTCGATGGGCGTGATATCAAAGCCTTTGATGGAACAACCCTCACGCTGCGGGATACGAAAGCGAATAATGCCCAATATCCGAAACACAGCAACCAAAAGCCTGGGGTGGGCAATCCTCAGGTACGCTTATTGGGGGTATTCTCCCTGATGACAGGCAGTGTTATCGATTATGCGCTTGAGGCGACCCGAGGGAAAGGTACCGGCGAGGTGACCTTGCTTCGCAGTTTATTGGATTGCATCAAGGAAGGCGATATTGCACTCGGCGATGCCTTATTCTGTCACTTTTTTTTAATGCACGACTTAATGGAAAAAAAAGTTGATGTGCTGGTTCCAGGTCATGTTCAACGGCGTTATGATTTTACAACTGGCCTGATTCTTGGAGAAAATGACCATATCACCGAATGGGAAAAACCCAGAAGACCGAAATGGATGAGCAAGGAGTTGTATAAACAATATCCTAAAACCATTCAAATCAGG
>NZ_JBHSAB010000033.1:0-502 GCF_042649825.1 Legionella dresdenensis
GAAAAACTACGCTGACAGCAGCGATTACGACGATTATGGCTAGAATCTATGGTGGTACAGCGAAAGCGTACGATCAAATTGACGCAGCCCCTGAAGAGCGTGAGCGTGGAATTACGATTTCAACAGCACACGTTGAATACGAATCAGCAAACCGTCACTACGCACACGTAGACTGCCCAGGCCACGCGGATTATGTCAAGAACATGATTACCGGCGCTGCGCAAATGGACGGAGCGATTCTGGTAGTATCAGCAGCTGACGGCCCGATGCCGCAAACGCGCGAACATATTCTGCTGTCACGTCAGGTTGGTGTACCTTACATCGTAGTATTCCTGAACAAAGCGGACATGGTAGACGATAAAGAGCTGTTAGAGCTGGTTGAGATGGAAGTACGGGATCTGTTAAGCAGCTACGAATTCCCAGGCGATGATATTCCAATTATCGTTGGTTCAGCTTTAAAAGCGCTGGAAGGCGATACAAGCGAAATCGGTGTCCCTGCGAT
>NZ_JBHSAB010000034.1:0-1078 GCF_042649825.1 Legionella dresdenensis
CAAACAGTTTTAGATTGGTTTTAGCATTGGTCAGTAAATCCCTGAGATTATCGAGACCTAACCGGAAGAAGCTATTTTTGGGTCTTTTTTGGTTGCGTATTTTTTTAAGGCGAATCGGCTTAATCGAGGCTTTCCATTCACCAATCCGGTGAGCCCAAACAAACCCTAAGGCCAGCAAGGCGAGTAATTTTTCAATGCGTTTTGGCGCAACAACCCGTGTTTCTTCAAAACGCCATCCCTTAGTTTTAAGCGCGGCAAACAAGGTTTCAATTTCCCAGCGACGTAAATAGCAGGCAATGGCATTTTTGGGCGACTGATTGGTGGCGATAATCAGTAACTCATTGCGCGAATTTTTACTGCCCGCCAAATACAGCGATTGGCCAAAGACATGAACCTTCATCCCGAACACGTGTTGCTGGTAGGGTGCCAAATGGCTGAATAACTGGGCTGAGGCTTTAAATTTCTTCTTGCCGATGCAGACATCAACATTGCCTTTAATGCGCAAATAAAAGGGGATTTTTTCCTCGACAAGCCAGGCTATCAAGGTTTTATTGGGAAATTCCCGATCACCGAGTACGCCCTGGATCGGCGTTTTTCCAAAGGTATTAATAAACCGCGATAATAACTCAATCTGCTCGCTTGCTGTTGTACTACCTGATTTGTTTAGCAAGCGCCAAAACAGCGGAATCGCTATCCCTTCATAACAAACGGACAACATAAACACATTGATTTTTGCTTTACCCCAATACCAATTTGTCCTATCGATAGCCAAATAAACTTTTTGCTCTTGAGTAAAAAACAGGGCGTATATCCACCGCGAAATCCAGGTAAAATCCAACTCAAACTGAGAGAAAAAACGGTATACCCGTTTGTAGCGCGAATCAATGCTCGCTGTCTGCCCATCCATAGCTACCGCAATTTCACTTAAATTAACGCTTCTTACCATAAATAAGGCTAACAACATTTGGGCTAAACAGTCTATTCTTGACTTGTGCCAATTCAATTGCTGGCTTAAAATCCCACTCAACTCGCTGACATAACTCATATATGCTCCTTTTTTGTCGAAGCTGAGTATATA
>NZ_JBHSAB010000035.1:0-659 GCF_042649825.1 Legionella dresdenensis
ACATTAAACATCCATTGGATAGAAGTATTTGCCTGATTTCTCTGCTTTTCCCAGCATTGTAGTTGATTAATAAGAGTCGCCTTATCAGGGATCCGGCGATCAAGGCACTGCCGATTCATGACACCAATTTCAATTTCGGCCATATTAAGCCAACTGGCATGCTTGGGTGTGTAATGAAACTCGAGTCGTTTTAGAATACGTCTGGCTTCAGCAGGTGGAAAGGTTTTATATAGAGAGGCCTCATGATGGGTAGAAAAATTATCCAGCACGACACGGATCATATCCGCTTCAGGGTAGTGCTCATCTACCAGTTCACGCATGCACTCAGCAAAGTCGGTTGATGTTTTTTGTTCAGTGACCTTTGTTTTTCGCCATCCACGATGCCTATCAAAAAACATGAAGATATTGGTTACACCAGCACGCTCGTATTCATAATCTTCTCGTGCGGGACAACCCGGTTTTGGGAGTTTTGGCTTATTAACCTCTTTAACAAGCTGTTTACCTGTTTCGTCAAAGTTGATAATAGGGCGTTTCATATCTGCCGGTTCTGCATACAGGTCAAGAACATCTTCCATACGGGCAATATAGGCCGCATCAAGCTTTCCAATGCACCACATCTTTTTTTGCCATGGCTTCAACTCCTTTTCTTTTAACCGTTG
>NZ_JBHSAB010000036.1:0-1239 GCF_042649825.1 Legionella dresdenensis
GCGAACCTAGCCTTCTCCGTCCCCACATCACCACTTATAAAAAGTCCAGGAATATTAACCTGGTTCCCATCGACTACGCGTTTCCGCCTCGCCTTAGGGGCCGACTCACCCTGCTCCGATTAACGTCGTGCAGGAAACCTTAGACTTTCGGCGAAAGGGCTTTTCACCCTTTTTATCGTTACTCATGTCAGCATTCGCACTTCTGATATCTCCAGCACACTTCTCAATGCACCTTCACAGACTTACAGAACGCTCCCCTACCACGTGCCATTCGGCACATCCGCAGCTTCGGTGTATAGTTTTAGCCCCGTTACATCTTCCGCGCAGGCCGACTCGACCAGTGAGCTATTACGCTTTCTTTAAAGGGTGGCTGCTTCTAAGCCAACCTCCTGGCTGTCTATGCCTTCCCACATCGTTTCCCACTTAACTATCACTTGGGGACCTTAGCTGGCGGTCTGGGTTGTTTCCCTCTCCACGGCGGACGTTAGCACCCGTCGTGTGTCTCCCGTGGTCCAATTGGCCGGTATTCGGAGTTTGCATCGGTTTGGTAAGCCATGACAGCCCCCTAGCCGAAACAGTGCTCTACCCCCAGCAATCAACCCACGAGGCGCTACCTAAATAGCTTTCGGGGAGAACCAGCTATCTCCGGGCTTGATTAGCCTTTCACTCCTAGTCACACGTCATCCGATAATTTTTCAACATTACCCGGTTCGGACCTCCAGTTGGTGTTACCCAACCTTCATCCTGCACATGACTAGATCGCCCGGTTTCGGGTCTACTCCCAGCGACTCTCGCCCTATTCAGACTCGATTTCTCTACGGCTCCCCTATTCGGTTAACCTCGCCACTGAAAGTAACTCGCTGACCCATTATACAAAAGGTACGCAGTCACCCGTCCTAAAACAGGCTCCCACTGCTTGTACGCAAACGGTTTCAGGTTCTATTTCACTCCCCTCTCCGGGGTTCTTTTCGCCTTTCCCTCACGGTACTGGTTCACTATCGGTCAGTAAGGAGTATTTAGCCTTGGATGATGGTCCACCCATCTTCAACCAGAATTTCGCGTGTTCCGGCCTACTTGTTCGCGTGCTTAGTTCTTAATTAATGCTTCGTATACGGGACTATCACCCTCTTTCGTCAGACTTCCCAGACTGTTCTACTCACACTAACTATAAATCACGCCAGGCTCTTCCCCGTTCGCTCGCCGCTACTGAGAGAATCTCGTTTGATTTCTTTTCCTTCG
>NZ_JBHSAB010000038.1:0-563 GCF_042649825.1 Legionella dresdenensis
CAGTTTGCGTGGCTGCCCTGTACGCAAATCATCGTTAATGGCTTGTTCCAGACTATATTCCACAAAATAACGCCTTGTCCGGTATATGGTGGAAAGGCTCGCGCCTGTCAGTCCTGAAATGGCTTTATCCTTTACGCCGGCATGACTCATCAACAAAATCCTTGAACGAGTGATTTTGCGGGCAGCATGCGTTCCGAAACGAACGATTTGTTCCAGCATCTCATATTCCGTATCACTTAAAACAACTTTATACTTGCTCATAATCCGTGTAACCCTGTTCCTAAAAAACAGGATTTGATCAAATAAGAAACCGTATGTCTATTGATAATAAAGAAGAAATGGTATGGACTGAAATTCAGGGGCAATATCTTGCTTTTATTTTTTATTATACAAAAATAAACCGTAGGCCTCCTGCTCAGAGAGATTTTCAGATTTTTTTCTCTGTCTCCCCTCCAACAGTGCATCAAATGATCTTGGTGCTTGAGAAAAAAGGCTTAATTTCCAGAACACCAAACGCTTCTCGCTCTCTTACCCTGCTCATTCCTGAGGATAAATTACCAAGG